>JAWANM010000007.1:0-32586 GCA_038895375.1 Candidatus Pacearchaeota archaeon
TTTGCCTTTGCATACGGCTTTCAAGATAGCAGACGAAATTTTAACAAACGCTGTTAAAGGAATTACAGAACTTGTTACAAAAGCAGGGCTGGTAAATTTAGATCTTGCCGATGTTAAGGCCGTAATGCTCGATGGCGGAGTTGCAATGATTGGCGTTGGCGAAAGCGATTCTGCAAATAGAGCAGAAGAGGCTATAGAAAAAGCGATAGAAAATCCTTTGTTGGATGTCGACATTACAAATGCAACAGGAGCTTTGATTAATATTACAGGTGGTCTAGACATGAAGCTTGAAGAGGCGAAGAAAATTATAGAGGAAGTAAGCAAAAGAATAAGTCCAGATGCTAAGTTAATATGGGGAGCTCAGCTTAGCGAAGACATGGGTAAAACTTTGAGAGTTTTATTAATCGTGACAGGCGTAGAAAGTCCTCAGATCATGGGCAAAGGAAAATTGAAAGAGAGAGAGCTCGAGGCTCTTGAAGAAGATTTCGGGATAGACTTTTTCGAAGCAGAATAAGTTTAAATTTCTAAAATTTGTTTATAACTTTTCTCGATGCAGTTTGGGAATCTCTTTAGAAGCCCATTCGGAAAGGTTTTGAAATTTAGTATCCTCCATTTTATTTTAAGATTTTTATATTCTTTTTGAAAAAATTGGCATGTCCCGAACCTCTTATTACCAAGATTCTGTTGAACTTTTCTAGCATAACTTTTAAAATACAAAGAACATAGCTATCTCTTAAGAAAGAATCGTCTTTTGCAATAGTATTCGTAATGGCCATGTTCTTTCCTGGATTAAACAATTCGGTAAGTGTGCCCAAGGCTTGTGGATCAAACTTTTTTTTCAATAATCTCTTGAAAATTTTTTTAAACATACTATAAGAAAGCTTTCGATCGAGTATTTTATAGCGCTTGATTAAACATCTTAAGAAATAGTTGAAGCTTGGTTTAATTTTTAATTTTTGGTATTGATTTAGCATTCTCAAAAGAAAATATAAAATCAATTCTTCTTTTGAATACTTTTCCGAGAGTATTTTTATTATTATTTTTTCATCAGGATCTGCTGCAATTACTTTGATATTTTTTTTATGCGCTAAATAAGTTGCTAGGCCGGATTCTCCATCCTTGAGTACAGCTTCTTTTTCGCTGTTCGACTTAACAAGACGCGTTGTTTCAACTAAAACCAAGTCTGGAGCAAAACTTTCAAAAATTCGCTTGATCTGGTTGGTTTGTGAATCCTTGTAGTCCCAAGAGTGCTTGCACCAAAAGAAAAGAATTTTTTTGTTATTAAAACTAAACAAATTAAGAGAGGTCATTTCTTTGTTTTTAGCTATACTCTTCTTTTGATTAAAAAAAAGAAAACTTTATAAATTTTTTTTGCAAATTTTCAAAAATAATGCAATGACAAAATTTTTAAGCGTATCATTTCTTTAGTTTTTATGGAAGAAGTTAAAAAAAATATAATTCAGAAAGGTAAAGATTTTTGGTTGAAATGCGTAAGAGTTTTAAGAGTTGCTAGAAAACCAAGCAAGGAAGAAATCAAACAAGTTTCAAAAATCTCTGCCTTGGGCCTATTGGTTATAGGTGCAATAGGTTTTTTAATAACTTTAATATTCATTCTCATACTTTAAAAATGATATTTGTCGTTAAAACACAAACAAACAAGGAAGATCAAGCAGTAGAATTGATAGCAGAGAGAGTAAAGAAGAAAAATCTTGAAGTTTATTCTGTTGCGCATCCTCATGGGCTAAGAGGTTACATAATTATAGAAGCCTTAGACCATGAGACAGCAGAGCAAGCAGCTTTGAAGTTGCCTTACGTTAAAGGAGTTCTTTCTAAAGCATTGAGCTATGAGGACATAGAAAAGATGGTAGAGCCGGTTACTGCTGAAATGAAAATAGAGAAGGGAGATATTGTAGAGATTCTTACAGAACCTTTCAAGCGAGAAAAAGCAAAGGTGATTCGTGTTGATAAGCAAAAAGGAGAGGTTATTATTCAACTTCTTGAGGCCGCTGTTCCTATTCCGATTAAAAGAAAGTTGGATAATGTTAAAGTAATAAGAAGAAGCAAGGAAGAAGGCGAAGAACTTGAGGAAAAATAATCAAGTTATCTTGTAGTTTTCTTTGGCAATTCTGCCTTGAGGAGATTGCTCTTTAATAAAAAATCAAGTTCAATTTTACTTTGCACTTGTTTATCTTTCCCATAGCACGTAATAAGTTATTATAAATATAATTGCTATAACCAAAGCTATAAGGATTGTAACCAAAACTGAAAGAAGCGGCATCAACAGCAGGATAGCAAGACTTAACACAAGTAGGAAAACGCCAGTGATCCTCATTCCTGCATAAATTTTAGCTCCAGAGCCAAGCGGCAAGAAAGCGAGAAAAGCTGTAAGGATGCAGAGATATGCGAAACTATTGAAATGTACAAGCCTCATGATCAGGCCAAAAATTAATAGCGCAAGAGGTCCGGAAACCGCAATTTTTGCTATATCCTCTTCAGTAAGCTCAGAAAATTTTCTTCTAACTTTTGTTTTTAAAGCCTCTGGCTCAAAATTTAAAATAGCAGTCCATAAAAACTTGCCGGCTGTTATAAAATAAAAAATCAGAGGAAGAATGAACCATAAAGGAAATTCAAATCCCAATGTTTCTTCTGGTTTGAAGCCGTAGCGAGAAAAAGTTAGTAACTTGATTTTTGCTTTGCAATCTAGTGAATGGGCTACCAGTTTTTGAGATGCTGTGAAAATAAAAAACATAACAAAAACAAGCAGACTCATTATGATGAAAGTTACAAATCTAAAAGTTAAAGAAGGATAGAATAAAGAGAGAAAAAAGCCTAAAACCGTTGAGGCAATTGCGATTAAAATTATTTCATCTGCTTCGAACATTTTTTATAAATAGCGAGAAGGGTTTATTTAGGTTTCGGTTTGTTGCTTTGTTTTTATTTTCTTTTCAGTTCTTTTTTCAACCAATCTTCCCATTCTTTGAAAACACGTTTTCCTTTTGGAACCCCTATTTCTTCTTTTACTTTTTCGCAGATTTCGTGAAAGGCGTTGTTGCATTTAACGACCCAAGGGGCTTCGAGCAGCTCTGGCTTTTTCAACGAAATCGAAGTTTTGACGAGAGCTTCTTTTATTTTGGCTCTTAGCAGAATGTTGTCCCAAACAGCGTCCCACGAGCCGGCCCATTCTTTCACATTTGCCGCTATACTTTTTAGAACTTCGGATTCTCCGTTTATTAAGTCGTCGGTAGCAATAAGTTCGTCTTTTGTTACGTCGTATTTCATCAAATCGAGAAAGCCTTTTTCAGCCAGAGGATCTACTTGCCAGTGTTTTTTTACTTCGCTTATTTGTAAAACTCTGCGCCATCTGTGTAAGCCGTCTGGACTTTTAATAGGATTTGTTACAAGAATTATGTCTGTTGCTTTGAAGCTTGTTGCAGGAACTTTTAAGTCATTTACAACTCTATCGAAAACAGCGTAAGGGCTTGCTCCGTGGATTGTGCCCGCAACAACATTCGCTAGAGCTCCGACACGCATTGCTTCATAAAGCGCTAGGGCTTCTACACTTCGAACTTCGCCAACAATCAAGCAAGAATCGCCAAGCCTCAAGCTTGTACGAATTCCTTCGTCGGCTGCAAGCTCTGTGGACTCTCTGGTTAGTGCTTCACGAACCTTCATTCTTAAAATATTGTATCCCAGTTCGCGCATCGCATCGACAGGAAGCTCCATCGTTCCTTCCACAACAATAATTCTATAAGAAGGCATTATTTCTAGCATGCATGCTGCAAGCAAGCTTGTTTTTCCGGAGCTACGGGTTCCGGCAATTAAAAGAGTTCTGCCACCGTCGATTAAAAAACTAAGCAAGCCTGCTGCCAAGGGATTCAACATTCTGTTTCGAATGAAAAGAGGCAAAGTCCACGGCTTTTCTCTGTGTCTTCTGAATGCATAAGCAAGTCCGTAAGGACTTAAAGGTTGTTGAATTACAGCAACTCTTGCTCTTGCTGTTCCAATGACAAGCTCTGTATCTAGCACGGGATTTGCTTCATCGAGAGGCCTGCCGGACATCATTCTGAATTTGGCAGCCCACGATTCTGCGTCCTCGTGACTTGGAATTATATTTGTATCGCATTCTTCATAGTCTTGATGTCTTACGAAGATAGGAGTAGAGCCTATAGGACTATTTATGACAATATCTTGAAGTTTTTCGTCTTGTAAGAGAACTTCAATTAAGCCAAAGCCTATGGTGTGCCTTACAAGAATCACAGCGAGTTTATTTATAGTTCTATAAGAAATTTCAATTTTTTTTGTTCTTGCAATTTCGGATAGCAAGTCTCGAGCTATGTTGAAAAAAACTTGTCTTATTCTTGTGGGATCTGTAAATTCTTCTGCTTTTGGCTCGTGCTCCAGCAAGATGTTTCTGGCAGTGTTTATTAAACTTTGCAAATCTTCGCTTAGAGAAAACTCGGGAGGATTTAGATGATAAAGATATTTTATTTTTCCAGGTACTTTTAGTATGGTTACAGTACTTCTGTCATGTTCAGGGCCTATCTCGTATTCGTCTATTATTTCGGCATTTTTTGGCAACGAAGCCATAAGTCTTGTAAAAGTAAAATTGGGCACTATTTCTGGTCTAAAAAGCTCGGTGTATGGCTTTCTATCTCCTACTTTATACTCTGCAAGCCTTCCTTGAATGGCTTTTATTATTTTCGTTTTTTCTAGGGCAAGAATAATTTTATTCAAAATTTTTATGTATTTTTGTTGACATACTTGACATTCTGGTGTAAAGGCTTTTTTAAGGGCTTGTTCTTCTTGCATTATGCGTTTTGTTTCAAAGTAGCATGCAATCGGATCTTGTTTGAGCAGTGTTAAGATCAAGTAACGCATTGTTTCATAGCGCTCTGCCAAGCATCTTTTGCATGCATAAGGTGTTAAAGTTTCTGTGGAAAAAATTTTTTCGTACTTGGTTAAGTTCTCATAGACTTGAGCTATTTCTATTAGCATAGAAACTTGTTTGAAATCATAGCTATAGTTGCGTTGTTGCACAAAAACAACTCTCGAAACATTTGGATTTTCTATTAAAGCGTCTATTACTCTTGCCATGCATACAGCAGATGTAGCTATGTCTGGAACGAAAGGAGCGCCCAAATAGTTTATATACATTACATCTTGCCCGCCTTCACGAACAACCTCGTATTCGTAAAGTTTGACCTCTTTTTTGAAAATCATTTTTCTTTTTGATGCATATAAATTATAAAAACCTTGTGTTTATAAAAATATTTAAAGAGAGTTTTCTTTTTTAATAACAGCTTAAAATGGTTGAAAATATTAATACAATAGCTGCCTTGCTTTCAGATTTTAGCACGCGCATAAGCGACTTAGAGGAGCGTATAAAGTTGATGCACGATAGAATAAGCATTCTCGATCAAACCATGCTGAAACAGAATCAAAGAGTAATGCAGGAACTGAAATTGATTAATGAAGAAATTTCTGTGCTAAAGGAAAAAGTAGACAAGTTGGAAGAGGCGGTTCAGCACATAATTTCAGAATCGCAAGAATTTGCACGTAAAGAAGAACTTATGACAATTGAGAAATTTATGAAGATGTGGGAACCGATGAACTTTGCCACTCTAGACGATGTTCGCAAAATGATAAAAGAGATGAAAAGAGATAAAGACAGGATCATTAAGGTCGAAGAATAAAATGCTAGTCGATAAAATCATTAGGCTTGCGCGAGAAGGCTATAGCGATGCTCAAATAATAAAACAATTGAGAGAGGAAGGCTATTCGCCAAGACAGATAAGCGATGCTTTCAACCAAGCAAAAATAAAGTTGGAGCTTAATAAAGGACTTGAAGTCCCTAAACCAGAAGAAACCGAAACAGAAGAAACTGAAGAAAGCGCAGAAATGGAGCCTTCGATTGCTTCTGAAAATTATGAAAGCGAAGCAAGCTATGAAAGCGAAACCGAGGGAAGCGAATCTGCTTTTCTGCCGCAAATAGAGTATAGAGCTAGTGCAAGCGAGGTTGAAGAGCTTGTTTTAGAAGTGATAGAAGAAAAATGGCAAGAGTTTAGAAAAAAAACTTCTAATTTGCTTGAAACGATGGAAAAAGTAGAAAATGCTCTTAAAAATTTTGAGAAAAGATTAACTAGAGAGGAGATGATTATAAAAAAGCTTGGCGATGCTGCAAGACAAAAATTTTCAGAGCAGGATAGAGAAATAAAGATGTTGAAAGCAGAAGTTCATGCAATAAAAGAAACTTTGAATAAAATTATGAAACCGTTGGTGAGCAAGGTTAAAGAGCAGGCAGGACTGCTTGAAATTGAAAAAAGCGATGAAAAAGAGAAGCTGCAAGGAAAAATAGATAAAAAAACTAAAAAGAAAGAAAAAACAACTCTGGATTCTTTATTTATGTAATGTTGCAAAGTAATAAAAATTTTCTTAAGGTTCTTCGTCTTGTATGCCTTTTTCAGTTATGAAGAAAACACACTCTGCTTCTGGTAAGTTCGGAGAGTCTATCATTCTTGCAACTCTAGCATCTTTTTTACCTTTTCTTAAATAAATTCTGTAAGTACTTCCGTGTGCAACAATATGGCCGCCTATGGCTCTTGTAGGATCTCCAAATATCATTGCAGGATCTGCCATTACTTGATTTGTAACATAAACCGCAAGATTGTAAGCTTCAGCAAGTCTCATTAAAGAGTGCAAATGTTTGTTTAATTTTTGTTGTCTGTCTGCAAGCATGCCTCGACCTGTAAATTCTGCTCTGAAGTGTGCTGTTAAAGAATCTACAATAACAAGCCTTATAGGTTCGCCTTTTTTTATAAGTTCGGCTATTCTATCGACAAGTAAAATTTGATGATCGCTTGAAAAAGCTCTTGCTACGAAAATATTTTTAAGAGTTTTTTGAAAATCTAGACCTAGAGCTTCGCACATTTGTTTTATGCGTTCCGGTCTCATAGTTCCTTCTGTGTCGATCCAAACGACTTTGCCGTTTGCACCTCCTTTTTCAATTGGCAATTGAGCATTTACAGCAAGCTGATGTGCAAGTTGTGATTTGCCAGAACCGAAAGCGCCATATGCTTCAGTAATTGCACGAGTTTCTATACCGCCGCCTAGCAAGGCATCGAGATTTTTCGATCCGGTTGTTATTTTAATGACCTCTGCCCTTCTTTTCAAGTACTCCGTAGCTTCTTCAAAATCGAGCCTCAACATTTTTCTTGCTGCCAGTATTGCTTTTCTTGCAGTCGCTTCTGTTATTTCTGCAATAGCGCTTAAGTCACTCGGGTTCATGACTGCTATACTCATCAAATCAGAGTAGCCAGCTTCTTCGAGTTTTGCGGCAGTTGTAGGCCCTATGCCTGGCAAATCCGTTAATTTTAATTCTTTCTCTTTTTCTTTAGTCATGCTAATATCAATGATTTTTCTTTTATAAATATTGTTCTTTTCTGATATATATCTTATAATTCAAGCTTGTAAGTTTTTAGAAATTTAAGAAAGGCTTATCATTTTTGATATAATTTCTTTCATGGTGCTAAAATTTTTTAAAAAAGCATAAAGAAATGCAAAAAGTAAAATAAGAAAGATTAAACTTTCTGTAAGAGAACCTGTTTTTATTGGTCCTTTTACTCGTAATTTTAAGGGCCAAAAAAGATAGATCCCTGTTTTTGTGAATGCATCAAGCAATAAATGCGAAGAATAGCCAAGTGTGAATGCAAGAGAAATTATTTTTGGAATTCTGAAAATAAAAAAAGCAAGATATAGTAAGCCAAGAAATGTTAAACTTTGTAAAAAACCTCTATGCTTGAAGAGCACATTTGCTAAGTTGCTCAATATTTTTGCCTTTCTTCCTATTTTAGATGTCGGTACGTCTATATCTGGAAAAGATGCTGCAAGCAAGAGAAATATTAGAAAAACCAATTTATTTGTTAGCGTCATGTTTGAATTTAGAACAAAAATCATAAATAGAAGTAAAGCAAAAATAAAATGGGTTCTGAAAAGCATTTTATTTGCTCAATTCTCTTATTATATCGTCTGGATTTGCTTCAGAAAATTCGTTAACTACAAACTCGTTTCTATCGAAAAAGGCATTTTTTCTTAAACGGCCAGAAATTATGTATTCTGTGCCGAGAATTTTTTGTTTTTTTTCTAACAAAAATTCTGGATTTTGCAAGCTTTCTATATCGGAATTAAAAAGCTTTAGAGCATTCTCATGGAAAAAAATAACTCTTATGTTGTCTGAGCCATCATCGGCTATTCCATTAACGATCATTCTTTTTTTTGGAATAACAGCTCCATGCTTGACACAAATGCATTTATCATTTTCGAAAGTTGTCTTCATTCCACATTCTGGGCATACATTGAAAAAAGAAGGTTTGAAAAGCTGGAGTATTGTTGCTTTTATCGAGGCCGTTTCATTTTTTTGCAATTCTGAAATTTTTTTTATGATCTTTTTACTTTCGGTTTTCACTACGTTTTCAATTATTTTTTCACTTATTTTCAATTCGGAATTTGAAGTAAGATGCAGCTCTTTTGTTGTCGTTCCTCTAACGTCGGCTTTTTTTATTTCTACCACGCTGCCTTGCTTTATAGTATTGTTTTTTACTAATTCGATGTGATGGGTGTCCCACAAAACAACACGAATGCTGCCGGTAGGATCCGCGATTTCAAAAGAAGCCACTTCCGCTTCTTTTCCTGCCCTAAGAAATTTTTTAATAGGAAATATTTCTAAAACTTTACCGGTAACGTTTATTTTTCTCATTCCTGGAAGCAAATCGCCTATCTGCAATTCTTGTTCTTCGAAAGAAACTCCGAGCTCTGCTGCTACTATCTGGGCTGCCCCTTCGCTGCTAATCAAGCCAGAAAGTTTTGCTTTTTTTGCTTCGACCCTTCTCTTTATTTCTTCTAAAGGTAGGCCAGAAAGTTTTGCCAACTTTTCTACAAGCTGCTCATAAGGTGCTTTTATCATTTTCTCTTTTATGCTTATTATTTTTTAAAGATTATTATACTAAAAATTCTGTCTCGATTTTTTCAAAAACAAGAGAGTCTGCTTTTCTAAAAAAATATCTTTTTTTGGATCTTATAGTTATAGAAAAATATTCTCCTTTTTTCTCTGCTTCGATGTACCATTCATTAAGAGATATTTCCTTGAAGCAATTTCCGTCTTTATTTTTACAGTTCATCAATTTTTGATAAAGATTTTCTAGCTCTGTAAAATTTGTTTCTACGGCAAAGTTGGCTTGGCTCTTTCCATGAAAGCTGTTGAAAGAATTGTTTTTTTTCCTTTCAAATTCTATTTTTACTTTTATTGCATTGTTGAACAATTCATAAGAGAAGTTTATTTCTTGAGGATATCTTTTGATTAGTTCAGAAAATTTTTCTGAAAAAATTTTGAAAAACCATGCTTTCAAGTTCTCAGGCTTACAATTTTCTTGCCATATTGGTTTGCTTTCATAGAAAAGACATTCAGAAAAATCTTCGATCAAAGAGCGCTCGGCCATGGCATGCAGTGCTTCGCCCATTGCTAATTCAAAAGCTTTCTTTGTATATACCTCGATTCTAGTTTTTTCTTGCTCAAAATCTAATATTTCTTTTGCTGTTAAGGTATTTTGCAATGTCTTTTTTTGTGTTACAGCAAAAAAATATATTGCTACACCGATTATTACTAAAACAGCAATTACAAAAGTTATACCGAAAGTTATTGCTTTTTTGTTCATTTTATTGCATAAATTTTAAGAGTATAAACATTTAAAATTGCTATAGCAATTGTTCTGTTCGATGGTACTAAAATGCAAGATAAGCATTCTGTCTCTTTTTCTTTTGCTTTTGGGCATTTGTCGTATGCAATTTCGAAATAGCATCCATAGCTTTTGCTTGTCCTAAGGCATGTTTTTTGTATTTTTTCTTCAATTTCTTTCAGCTGTATTTCATATTTTTTGTCGATTTGTGACAAAAGTACGAGATCTATAAAGCTTATATTTTGTATTTCATTATCTATTTCAATTTCTACCTTTTTTTCGAGCATGTTCAACAGATCTGTATGCATTCTTATACTATCTTGAAGCAAATCTGCTTGCTGTCTTATTGTTTGGTTATTCAAATTAATGAAAAAAAGAGAAATCAAAAAAAATATAATTAAGAGAGCGCAAGCCGCTAAAAAGGCTCCAAAGTCGTGAGTTATTTCGCCTATTTGTGCTTTCTTGCTTTCAAACATTTTTTTCAGATTTTGATATAGCTATATTTAATGTTAAATTTTTTTCATCCACGAGGTAAGTATCTTTAAAACAATAAGGCAAGTGTTTTCCTTTTGCTCCTTTTTCTTTTGCCTCGCAGTAAACACTCAAAAGAGAATTTCCGAGAGTTATGTTTTCCGTAACCTTTTCATCGCTTAAAGTTAAGTTAACGAAAATTGTGTCGTCAATTGTAATACAATTTTTTATTTTTTCTTCGGAAAAATTTTTGTCTCGATTCAAACATAAAAGTATTTTGTTTGCAACCAAAGAGGCTTCCAAAGGTCTAACATCATAGTTTACCGAATAATGTCTAGCAACAATGAAAATAATGATGCCTATAACGATAATAATCATTAAAATGCGATATAGCCATATTATAGATTCGCCTAGTTGTGCTTTTTTTCTTTTGTTTTGCATTTTATTCGACTTCTATTATGGTTTTACTATCTTGTTTTTCTATACTAAAATTCGAGTAACAAGGATAAAAAAAACCGTATTGGTTTTTCTTAACAAAAAAACCATTTTCTTTTTTTTCTATACTAAAATTGCTTTCAACTATTATTTTTGTTTCATTGCTTGTCAATACACTCAGACATAAATCTTTGGCTAAAATTTTCGGCGAAACAGTTTCAGAGCTTTTTGCTGAAATGAAATAAACAACTATAACAAGTAAAAATATTAAAATTACAAGGCTAAAGATCGAATGATAAAGCAAAACTTCTGAAGCTCTTTTGTTTTTCATGTTTCTAGCTAAGAAAAAGAGATTAATAAATTTTAATAAAAAAGAAAAAAGACAAATTTTTTAAATAGTAACTCTATAATGGAAACTATGGCGCTGTATTTTGATGTTAGGTGCAAGCATGCAGAAAAAGGTACAAGGAATGGGAAATTTTATGCCGATCTTTTACTCGAGGTTAGAGGTAGTAGAGAAAAAAGTCTAGAAGAAGCATACTCTTTTTTTTATAAATCGTTTTTTTCTTCGCAGGAGCTTCCTTATTCTTTGGATAAAGCTAAAAAAGTAATTCAAAAGAAAAGAGAAGAGGATCATAAAAACTTTTGTTCAGAGTTAGAAAAAAATATTTTTTATGAAATAGTATTTAATTTAATAGAAAAAGTATCCAAAGACGAAAACAATTATTTGTATACTATAAGATGCAATGCTGATGCAGGAGAGTTTTCGATTTCTTTTTATGACCAAGATCTTCGTGGTATTTTGGGTATAAATTTTGAAATGCCTCGAATCGAAGAAAAAGTGGGTTTTTTTGGAAACGTGAGTAAAAAAATAATCCATCCGCGAGAGTTGGCTTTTGAATATTTCTTCAACATCGAAGGCGAAAAAGAGAAAATTTTGAAGTTTAACGAAAAATATCGACAACTTCCTGCTATAAGAAGTTTAGAAGAGTCTTTCAAAGGGGGAGAAAGAATTATAGTTTTAGATTCGTTTAGGAATAAAGAAGAAGAAAAATTTGTTTTTATGGACGAATATTTATTAATTCTTTTACCAGAAACTATTTTAGAAAAGCTTGAAGATAATCAAATTATGGAAATAGTTGAAGATAAGAAAACCTTCCTTAGAGAAATTGAAAAAAATTTTTTTGAAGAATTAAGAGGCGGTCTTTTGTCAAAATTGTTTTCCGACAAAGAATGCGCGCACAAAATAATTGAAGATAATCCAGGAAGAATTGTTTTAGATATTTCTGGTAACGAAGATTTTGGAGGTTCTTCTTTTAAAGCAAGGTTTAGTATAAGCAATTTTTACATAAATCCCTATAAGCCTTTCAGTTCTTTTTTGAATTTTAATTACAAAATTTCTGGTTCTTGCGATTGGAAAGAAAGAAATTTTGCCATTAAATTTCTTAGAGAATATTGGCCTTCAGAAGAACCTTCAACGTAGCGAAAAATATATAAGTCTGACTTTTTTCATTTTTAAATGCCTATTCCAAGAAAAAGGTGGTTGGGAGGAAAAAGCCATTCTGGCAAGACAATTAACAAAATTGACACAAAATCTTATCATAAGACTACAGAGTATAAAAAAAATTATCAAATTCCAAAAATTAAAAGAGGAACCAGTATTGGTTCTTTTTTTGGTACTCTTTTTCTTTTGACTGTTTTTTTCTTGCTGGCTATTTTATAATTAAGGTTGAAAATGAATGGAGAAAAAAGAGAGAGGAACCTATAACACCACAGACCATTTACGAAAGTTCTAAGAGAGGTTCTTTTAGTGGCAGGAGTATAGAGGAAAAAGTAGAAAGTGAGTATAAAGGCTATGGCCAGAAAGATGACGAATATGAAGAGGCTTATAGGCAAGGAAAGGAGCTAATTGAAAAATTTGGAGATTCTTATCTTGGTGAAGGAAAAACAAAAAACATCGAGGAAGCTGTAGAAGAATACATGAAAAGCGAAGGTTCCTATGAGGATCAGCAAAAATTTAAAAAAAGAATTTTAGACCAAGTTCCGACGGGTTTGCCCGGACCGATCGACAAGGGGATTAAAAAATTTGTGGATGAAATAACAAAATAAATTGAATTAAGGAATGCTTTCGATGGTAGAGCATATTTTCGCGAGTTGCGTTGCATTCATTTGAACCAACATTACTTGCATGCAGCCTTTTCTTTCACCATCGCAATAACTTGCTACTAATGTGCTATAATACAAATTCGTCCCTAGTTGTAGTGTCATGAACACCGGGATGAGCCACCACGCTTTTATTCCGATAGTTTTTATTATAGGATCTGCGCTCGATTCGACCGCAGGTACAACTTTCGAAATCGAGGCGATATTTGAAGAGGCGACTTTGAATGTTGCTTTTGCTAGTGCACCCGTGGTTTTTGGACCAGCTAAAAAGAGACTTCCTGCAGTTAGTCCTCCGACAGTTTTTAAGTCATTCCACCAAGGTTCCCACCATTCATCACCTTCGATTCCCATGAACAAAACAGCGTAGTCATGATCTGTAGTTATTTTTCCAGCTTCTACGTCTGTAGGCAATTTCGCATTCGATTCTTCTGTAAAATATTCAAGATAAGTTATATTTTTTAGAGGAATTTTTGTTTTTTCTATATAAGAAGCCATGTCTAATTGAAGGTTTTTTTCTTTTATTTTTTTGTCGAATACAATTCTCGAGCAGATTATGCAAATTGATTTTGGTTTACCTACTACAGGTATTGCAAACTCTTTCCAAGCGCTTTCGCTCCAGAATTGTATTTTCCCCTCGCCTAGCATCCACCAACAATCGTACATCGCATTGGCTATCTCTCTTTTTATTGTTTCTTCATTCATAGAAGAAATTTCTATAGATTGTGTTTTGCAATTTAAAGGAACTAGCAATTGACCTGGCTTAACCCCCATTATAGATTTTCCTCTTAAAACCACGCTTTGATGGCAAGCTTCTTTTTCCGAGACAGCTTTATAAGGAATTAGTCTCAGAAAAAGGAAAAGGACTGCTGCAACAAAAATAAGGATAATTAAAGCTATGAGGACTTGCTGAGTTATTGCACCTCTCTTCAACATCTTATAGTTTAAGTTTTTAGATTTTTTAATCTTTTTGTCTTTAGCCGAATAAATTTATTCCAAGTGCTGGCAGAACATATTTGACGAGAGCGAAAGCTACAATAAAGCAAGCGACAATAATAACTATAAGTTTTATTAAGCTCTCGCTTATTCCTTTTTTGTTCATTTTTGAAGTCAATCGACTTTTAGAACTTGAACTTCATAGCAGTCGGATTTTTTTGTTACATTCAAATCGACTATTTCTATTTTCATGAAAAGAGGCTTGTTGTCTTTTTTAAAGAGCGAATCGATTTCTTTGCATGCTTTCTCGTTGCATTTTTTGTCCTTGCATGCGCATAATGCTTTTTTACCGAACATTGTCGACGGTTTTTCAAAGCCTTTTTCGTTTATATTTTCATTTTCATCAAAACAAACGAGAAACCAATCTAGCGATAAAGTCAAAGTTATTATTTTTGACTCGCCCGGCTGAATTTCTTGAACTTCTCGCACAATGTATTCGACAGTCGAAGCTGCTTTTTCTAGCGAGGCTGTATCTTGCAAATATGTTTTCAAAACAGTAGCGATTATCGTTATAATTATTATTATTCCGATGACAGCAACAATAACACTTACAATATTTTTTCCTAGTAGCTCGATTCCTCTTTTGTTCATCAACTAGAAAAGAAAAATCTGCTATTTAAAATTTGCTAGTTTCAGTTTAGTGTTATGGCTTTATTTCAGAAGCGTTCCATAAGCCTAAAGCACTTTTTATTTTTGACCATATGTTTGACGATATGTCTTTCATGTTTCCTGTAAAAATTAGTACAAGAATAACAAGAGCGATAATCAGCAGAATAATAACAATTATTGTATTTATAGAAAGTTCAGCTCCCTGTTTTTGCATTTTTTTATTCTTCTTCTGTGCATTCAAATTTCATTTTTTTGCACTCTCCGTACCTTTCTGCATGAATAGGATCGCCATAACAAGGAACTTCTACAGTTTCATTACCTTTTTTTATATTAAACCTTTGGGCGCAGTACTCATCTCTATTGCCGCTGCCGCCAGAACAAATCATATCGCAAACCCTTCTCGCTTCATTTATAGAAGAAGTATCCCAAGCCGCTTTTTTTATTGTTATTTGTTCCCACAAACTTTTCATGCCGCCTGTAAAGTATAGAGCAAGAATTACAAGGACGAGTATGGCTAGAATGATGATTATTATGGTTGTTATGTTGATTTCTGCTCCTCTTTTGTTCATTTTAAGTTTTAAGTTTTAATTCTTTTTAAAACTTTCGATGTAGCGCTATTCGATACATCCTCCTTTTATTTTCACTTTTTGATTAGGCTTGATTGTCATTTGATCTTGCGAGCACAATAAGTTTGCTTTTTCAAATTTTACAAAATCCGCTTCAAGAGCTGTTTCTATTTTTTTGTTTTGTATTACTTTTATTGTTATTTTTTTGACTTTTTCATTGTTGTGCATTAGAAGCATTTCATTTTTGTTACACTCGATTGTATAGCCTTCTGGAAGCAAGGCTATGTAGTCTTGTGTGCTTTTAGCTTTTAGCAAATCGGTAAGCTCCATAAACACTTTGACTGCTTCTGCTCTGTTGTCGAGACACTGAGGAAATTTTTCTAACTCTTGATTTAGTGTTTCAGCATCTTCTTGTTTTTTCGTTGTTAGAAAAAAAGCATCCTCGTTGCTTTGCTTGTAGATTTTTTCTGAAGCGATGAACTGTTTTGTGTTTTTTTCAAAAGGAAATTTTTTTGTGAATTCTAGAATAAACTGATAAGCGAAGTTTTTTTGCGTAATAAGATTTGTTGTCAATGAAATTGTTTGAATGTTAAAATTATCTATTTTTGCTTCTCTTATCTTTTTGTTTTTGTACATCAATTCCATTTTAAGGGTTCTCCCTTCTGTGTAAAGCTTTAGATTTATGTTTTTCACAAAAGAACCTGGAAATGCTGGCATAACACTACAAAAGCAGTGATAGTCTTTTATTCGACTGCATTCTTCTATGTTTTTCACTAGCGCCTCAAAGTTGTCTTCCATCTTTTCTTTTGTTTCTGGATCAAGCGTAGTGCCTCGAATTCCAGCATAAATCTGAGAAAACCAACCGGATGCAGCAAATATAACTATAACGATAACGATCAGAACTAAAATAAAAACAATCACGAACGATTTTTCTTCAGACATTTTATCTTCCAAAACGCAAAAAATTTTTCAATTGTTCTATTAAGTTTATTCCTTTTTTTTGCATAATTGCTAAACCTATGATGAGTAAAACAAGAATGACTATTGCTATAATCCACCATCCCAATTCACGAGGAATCATTGCTTTTTTCTTTACGCTTTTCATTTTAGCATCAAATTGTTATGCTTCCGACAGCTATTATTGCTAGAGCCCCTAGCAAAACTATTGCAATTAGCGCTGTAAAGAAATATAAAGTTATTCCTGTTAATAAATTTTTGCTGCTTTCATACTTTTCGCCAAGACGATCTTCTCCGTTTTCTATCGTTACTAGCGTGGCAGTCAAAATTAGTATTATTTCGATCAAATAGATTCCGATAATTATTTGTAGCCAGTATGGAGGGATCATTTTAACAACGTTGAACATTGTTGTTATTGTTCCGACAGAACCAAAGCCGGCAAGCTCTTGCGTTGCGCTCAATTCGCCGCTTTCTATAAGAAATTGTAACTTGCTCAGTATTAAAGTTATCATTGTTGCCAAGCCGGCAACAACAGCTGCAAGCAAAGGAGCGAGGAAAGTCATGTTGCTTTTCATGCTGCTTGCTACATCCGCAAGCAAATCTTTGAGTCTTTCAGAAACTTTATGAATGTTTTTTACATATTCGCTTATCGCCATCAAAGCTTTTGCAGCTATATTCAAACCTTTTTTAACCGATTCTATCAAGACTTGCATGCTTGTTCTTATTAAATCAGAGGGATAGTAGTTGATTGCTCCTCTTGTTTTGTTGAAAATAGCTTGTTCGACGGACATGCCAGCTTGCTGAATATTCGTATTGACCATTGCAAAAAAACCAGCAGTTGCAGTTCCTTTTAAGTTGTAAGCGACTCTTCCGAAGGCCATTTCAGCCGGAATTCCATCAGCAAGTCTATTGCCTAGCTGAAAAATTGCGGAGCTGAACTCTTGTTCTAATCTTTTTGTTTCGTTTCTTGTTTTTACAAGTTTTTGTGTCTTCAGCTTGTAAGCTGTGGAAAAAAATAAAGCAAGGCCTAAAGTAAAGAACAAACTGAGCAATATTGCAACAAATCCAAAAGGTCCGACTGTTTTGTTTGTTTCTGGATCTACTTTGAAATCGAAAGCAGGCTGTCCTAAAAAACTTATGTTATAATCTTTTTGCATTCCTAAAGTGGAAGGTAAATCTGTATAGTGAAAAAGTAAAGGCGAAATGCCGAGCAGCAAGAAAGGCAAAGCAACGAGAAATGCTTTGAAGTAAACGCTTTTATCTTTATAGTATCTATAGTTTGGGTTTCTTTCTAGAAGTTCTGTTTCGCCATAGCCAGCCGGTCTTTTCTCGAGAACTTGAGAGGTCATATAGAAAACAAAAAAAGGCACGATAATGTTGAATAGGATTGCAATATGATACCATTTAATTGCTCCTTGTAAAAGTGTTGATGCGAGAGGCAAAAGCGCCAAGCCGAGAGTCGGCAAAACAATTCCTAGCATATAAATGTTGGTGATTGGCGATTTTACTTCGTGTGTGAAATGTATCATTTTTTCGTAAACTCCATCTAGAATTACTTGCAAACTTTTTTCAAGAGTTGCAATTCTTCTTTCTTCTATTGGTTCATAAAGCGAAGACTCTATGAGATGAATCGCTTCTATAAATTCTGGATTGTATTTACGCCATTTTTCCAAATAAGCCTCTAAAGAGTCTTTGATTGTAGGATATTTTGCCGTTTCGACGTCATAAAAAATTTTTTTCAAGTCTAGGGCCAATGGCGGTTGTAAATTGTCCGATGCAAACTTGATTGCACGTTCAAGATTTGATGTATGACGCATATAAACTACTATGTAAAGAATTGCAGGAACCATTTGTGATGCCGCTTTCAAACGCCATCTTTGTGCAAGTCTTTGTGGCATCGTGTTCAGATAATAGAACAAGAACAAAGTGACAAGAATCAACAAGAAAAAAATTAAAATAGCATTGTTCAGATTGTTGGTGAAAAGAAAAATTGCAGCGCAAACTAGAATAGAAATTATAAGACCCATTAATAAAGCAAATACAGCAAGGCCTGCAGCCTCTCCAGGCTCGATTTCTAGATGCGCTATTTCTATCGATTCTTGCAGAGCTTTAACATCTTTTTCTTTTAGCCTTACTTTAATTATGCGACCTACATTTTTACAAGCTTTTTCATAACTCGAAGGAATTAGCATCGATTCTTCTCTAAACTTTCGATATTCTTTAGAGTAATCGCTCGACTCAGAAAGCATTAGTTGCTCTACTTTCGATTCCCATTTTTTCAGAAAATCACGAGCATTTGGCTTATCCATTTGACCTCTTTTATTAAAAACAAGCAAAGTAATTATAAAAAAGTTGTGCTTAATGATGAAGCGACACTGAAGTTATGTTTGATTAACTTTTTAGTGTTGGCTTGACAGCAAAAAATATATAAACTCTTATTTTTTCCATTTTCAATCACTCAAGTTAAAATGTTGAAAATATTGAAAATAAGCGACGTTATTGGAATGAAAGTATTTACAGATGGCGGCGACTTTGTGGGTGTTATCGAAGAAGCAAATTTGCTTGGCAATAGAATCGAGAGCTGGCGTGTCAGAGTTGCGAAAGATTCGAGCATCGGTCCTTACTTGAGCGGCGCAAAAGGTTTGATCATACCGCATCAGTATGTTAAGGCTTTTGGAGAGGTTGTGATTATAAGTAGAAGCGCTGTTCCAGCAAAAGAGGAAGTTGCAGAAGAGGAAGAGTAACTGTTTTGAAAAATGGCCGAATTTTTTGCAGCGCCATTCCTCTATAATGTAGTTTTACCTTTCTTACTTGTGTTTGCAATTGTTTTTGCAATTTTAGAAAAAACAAAAGTTCTTGGAGAAGACAAAAGACATGTTGATTTGCTCGTAGCTTTTTGCATAGCTTTCATTTTTGTCGGGGTTCCTGCAATGGTTAATGTAACTTTAAGGCTAATCCCTGTAGTTTCGTTGATCATCGTTATTTTGTTATGTTTTTTACTTTTATTTGGATTTGCCGGAATAAACGTTGCGGAAAGCAAATTTCTTAAGATCTTTTTAGGGATAATTCTTGGAATAGCATTGACTATTGTTATTTTATGGGCTTCTGGAGCTTTGGAAAAAATTAGAGGAGCCAGGATTTCTGAAACAACGCTCAATTACTTAATTTTTATTAGCATCTTTATTGTTGCTATTGTGGTTGTCTTGATTGGAAGCAAAAAGGCTGAAAAATAAATTTATAAAAGCAAGTCTTTTTTGTAAAAAGAAAGTTTTAAAAATTGAGAAAATTTTAATAAAAAGAGGAAAAGATGTTTCAAGTATTGAAGATGTTCGCATATAGTGTTCAGTATTATGGGTGGTTTTATGGTGGCCCGATGGAACAGATGATTATGCAATGGGCACAGATGGGTGTTTTCACTGTTCTTTTGCCTTTTGTTCTTGTCTTTGCAATCGTTTTTGCAATTTTAGAAAAAGTTAAATTGCTTAACAACACAGGTGTTCATGTAATAATTTCTCTTGCCGTTGCTTTTTTTACTATTGCAAATCAATATGTTGTATCTCTTTTTACACCTTTGTTTTCGCATCTTGGCCTTGGGGTTGCAATTTTGATTTGTTTGGTAGTTCTTCTTGGTTTGGCTATAAAGCCCGAAGAAAATACATGGAAGATTATTTTTAGCGTCATGGGCGTAATACTTTTTATAGTTATTCTTGCAAGAACTCCTGTTTTAGGATACATAATTCCTCAAGTACAATGCGATGCTTACTGTCAAGGTACTGTTGTTTTTTTGGTTATCGTAGCTCTTGCTGTTATTGCAGCAATATTTTTAGGTAAAAAAGAAGAAAAAGGAATGGTGGCCGTTCCTGTAGGAAGATAAAATGGCAATCATGGACATATCTGCTGGTGTTTCACTTTTTTTACCTGTGTTTGCTTTCTTACTTGTATTTGCAGTAACTTATGGATTGCTGAGCAAGACAAAAGTTATAGGAGATAAAAAATTTGTCCATGTTCTTGTAAGTTTTTGTATAGCAATTATTTTTCTTGCTTCAACTAGTGCAATACAATACGCTAAAGTAACCGCTGCTTGGTTTGCTGCTTTTATTATAAGTTTGCTCTTTATTGTACTTATCGTTGGTATAATGCCTGGAAAAATGGAAGATGTTCTTACCAAGGGATTTACTTGGTTTATAGTTATTGTTTTGATCATAATTTTTGTTTTTTCAGGAGCATATGTTTTTAGAGATGCTATAAATACTTATCTTAGTAGGCCGAAAAGCATTGTTCTCGATCCGACAATTTTCGGCATTGTGGTTCTTGTTGCTGTAACTGTTTTTGCTTCTTGGCTAATGACTCGAGATAAGGGCGGCTGAACTAGTGCATCAAGGCAAAAGTTTAAAACAACCTAGCCCCAAATCTTTTTGCTAATTTCTGTATCATCTTTTTGTCAAATTTTTCCTGCGTTTTTCCAGAAACAAGATCTCGGATAAGTTTGTATTGCTTCAACATTTCGCGAATTTCGTTGCTAGAAACATGCGAGCCTTTGCTGATTCTTGCAATTCTTGAGCTGTCTATAATGTCTGGATTCTCGCGTTCTTCTGGAGTCATGCTGTCGATAGCATATCGCCATCTTTTTATCTTGTTTTCTTGAATTTCAAAAAGTTGTGGCATTTTTTTTACTATGCTGGCAGTTGTTAAGCCTGGAATTAGTTCTGCTATCTTATCCAATGGTCCCATTTTTTGCATAGTCTTCAATTGTTCGTAAAAATCTAGAAGAGTAAATTTGCCTTCTTTTCTTGGTTTTTCTTCTTTTTCTTCTGCTATTGTTTTAACTTTTTCGAGCAATGTACGCAAGTCGCCCATGCCTAGAAGTCTTGAAACAAAACTCGATGGTTCAAAGGTTTCGATGTCGTGCAATTTTTCTCCTGTGCCGATAAAAACAACATGCGCTCCGGTTTCCTTGCACGAAACTAGAGCACCGCCTCCTTTTGCAGTTCCGTCCATTCTCGTTATTATGATCCCTGTAATGCCGCACTGCTTGAATGCAATAGCTTGTTCTTTGGCTGCTTTTCCGATATCTGCCGCTATTACAAGAAAAGATTGTTCCGGCTTTACCTCTGCCTTGAGCAAGTTGATTTCGTTTATTAGATCTTTGCTCAAGGCATCTCTACCGGCTGTGTCTATGATGCATAAATCATAACGTTTTATTTTTTCTTTGAATTTTTCGTAAATTGCCAGAGGATTTTTTTCTTCTTTGTCGATGAAGCAAGTTGTTTTTATTTTTTCTGCAAGTTGCTCTAGCTGTTCGGGAGCAGCAGGCCTATGAACATCTAGGCCTAGCAAGCATGTTTTAAAACCTCTTTTGCTATAGTAAAGCGCAAGTTTTGCAGCAGTCGTTGTTTTACCACAGCCATACAAGCCGAGAAGCATGATCTTGTAAGGTTTTGTTTTTTTGTCCGGCCTGAACTCGTAACCTTTTTCGCCAAGAATTTTTACAAGTTCGTCGTGTATTAACTTTATAATTTGCTCTCTTTTGTCTAAGCCTTTTATGTCTCTTTTTGCTTCTTGTTTTATTTTTCCTATTAATTCTTCGGTTATTTCTAAACTTACGTCCGCTTCGAGAAGAGCGCGTTTTAGATCATAGCATATAGAGTCTATGAGTTTTGAATCTATAAAAATGCTAGAGGCTATTTTTTGCAAAGCGTTTTTTAAGGCATGACCCAATTTTTCAAGCATATCTCTTTTAAAGAAGAGAGTTTTATAAAGTTTTATAAGATCTATTCAAATATTTTTTCGACAATCTTGTTTTTGTCGAAAATTTCCAGGTCTTCATAATTTTGACCCGTGCCTAAAAACAAGATAGGCTTTTTTGTTATATAGCCAACGCTTATGCAAGCGCCTCCGCGTTCGTCGACATCTGCTTTTGTTAAAATTATTGCATCTATGCCTATAACATCGTTAAAATTTCTTGCTTGTTCTATAGCATCATTACCAGCTATAGCTTCTCCAACAAAAATTTTCAAGTCCGGCTTTGCAACTCTGCAAATTTTTTCCATTTCTCTTAGCAAATCTTTTTTAGTGTGCATCCTTCCTGCAGTATCTATTAGTACGACATCGAGCAGATGTGCTTTTGCGTGGGCTATTGCATCAAAAGCAACAGCAGCAGGATCGGCTCCGTATTTCGACTTTATTATTGGAATTTGTAGTGCTTGCGCATGCTTCTCGAGTTGCTCTATGCTTGCAGCCCTGAAAGTATCGCTTGCTGCAAAAACACAACTTAGATGCTTTTTTTTCAAAAGATAAGCGATTTTTGCTATTGTGGTCGTCTTTCCACTTCCGTTTATTCCGAAAAAAACTATCACGAAAGGCTTTTTGCTTTCTTTAATTTTAGCTTCAAGGTCGAAAGGATCTAGAAGCAAGGTAAGCATGCTTCTCTTGAGCGCTTCTTTTATTTTTTGTTCAATTTCTTTCTTTTTTATTTCTTTGTTTAAAAGTTCTTCTTTGAGTTTTGCTTTTAAAGTATCTATTGCTTCAATTGCAACGTTGTTTTCTATCAATATAGTTTCCAGTTCGGAAAAAAATTCTTCGAAAGCAGGTTCCGTCAACTTGAAAGTTGTTAGGCCTTTGAAAATTTTTTGGAAAAAACTTGGTTCTGGCTTTTGAATTGTTTCGTCTTGAATCGCTTCAGATTGAAAAGTTTTTGATTTTTCACCTTCTTGTTTTTCGCTTTCTTTAGTTTTTTTCAACCATTCCTTTAGCTTGTTTTTTAGAAAACCGAACATGATTTTTTCAGGACGAAAGAATTTATAAATATTGTTTTCATTAATTTGAAAAATGAGGAAATACATCTATTTGTTCAGGCACGGTCAATCATACGATAATCGCGATGCGATCTTTTCCGGGTGGCGAGATAGTCCTTTGACGAAAACAGGAATAGAGCAAGCAAAAATTATAGCCTTGGCATTGAAAGATAAAAAGATAGAGGCTGCTTTTCATTCTTGTCTTTCAAGGAGCAAAGATACATTGAAAGAGGTTTTAAAATTTCATCCAGAGTGTCGTATTATAATAGAAGATAATAGACTTATTGAAAGATCTTATGGCGTGTTGCAAGGAATGAGTCATTACGAGTTTGTTAAAAAATACGGCTTCAAGAAATACAAGTTAATTCATAGAGGCTATACGGCCAAGGCAAAAAATGGCGAAAGTATGAAAGAAGTCGAAAAACGCGTTCTTAGTTTCATTAAAGATTTAATTATTTTTATTAAGAAAAATAAAGTCAATGTTGCTATATCTGCTAGCGGCAACTCTATGAGGCCTTTCAGAAGGTATTTTGAAAAAGCAACCATAAAGGAAATGATGTCGTGGGAAATTCCTTATGATACTTACTTTGAGTATTCCATAAAAATTTAATTTTAGTACTCTTTTTCATAAATTTTTTTAAAGTAAAACATTTTTTCTGAGTAAAATGATAACCTATCAGGAAATTTATGATATTTTGAGAAAAGAAAAATATAGCGAGACTTTACAAGAATTGCCGAAGGATTTTTTCAAAGAGCTCGCTTCTTATATTGAAGAAAAGAGAAAATTGCTCGCTAAAGATTCGACTTTATTTTCAGATACTTTGACGATGACTAGAAAACAATTGGAGAACGTTTTGGCCATGATTAAGGAGCTTTTTGCAATTAGAGAAAAAAAAGTTTTAAATCTTGCATTTACGGCCGCGCACACTGGCGTTAGCAAACGCGATACGGAAAGCTTGCTCGAGCATGAGCAAGAGCTTTTTAGCATGGTTGTAAAGAAAATAGAAGAGAATCAAAAATTAATAAAGCAAAAGCTAGAAGGAAACTTTGAAGAGAAAACTTTTAAAAATCTTTTTATAAGATTCAAGCAAGACGTGCCAGCTTTTTTGACTAGCGATGGCAAAGAACTCGGGCCTTTCAATGCTGGTGAAGTCGCCAATTTGCCTAAAGAAATTGCAGAAATTTTGATCAGCGACGGAAAAGCCACTTTAATAGACGAAGATTGAAAAAGAGCTATAATGATTACATTTAAAAACTCGAAAATCAAGTGTAAATCATGAAGTTTCCAAAAAAAGTTAGAAGATATTGCAAACATTGCAAAAAGCATACTTCGCAAAAAGTAAGTGTTTTAAGCGTTAGTAGGCAGAGAGGAGCGCTCAAGAGAGGTTCTATAACGAGAGCAAGAAAGAGAGGATTGGCAAGAGGTTTCGGCAACTTGGGAAGATGGGGATCTAAGCCTGCTGTAAGCAAGTGGAGAAGAAGGGCAAAAAGCGTTCAAAAAAAAGTTTTACTTTATAAATGTGAAACCTGTGGTAAAATAACTCCTAAAGGTTATGGAATAAGAACATCAAAAATAAGCATAGAGGAATAAAATGTTGAAGAAAAAAATTTATGATGTGAAGCTTGAAATTCTTGACTTGGAGGTTTCTGTTTTTGCTCCAGATGAAGAGTTTCTAGTTGGGAAGACTATAAGTTATGATTTGACAAAGCTTTTGAAAGGAAAAAATTGCGAAGCGAGATTTAGAATAAAGAAAGAAGGGGAATCTCTTTTTGCTACTATATACTTTTTCATGATTTATCCTCAATTCGTTAAAAAGATGATAGGTAAAAACGTAAGTGTGGTGGAAGATTCTTTTTTAGTAAAATGTAAAGACGCGGTCTTGCGAATTAAGCCTTTTTTAATAACTAGAAAGAGAGTTCATAGGTCTGTTAGGGCTGCTTTGAGAGAAAAAGCCAGAGAGATTATTATTAAAAGTTTTACAGAGAAAACCAGAAAAGAAGCTTTTCAAGAAATTTTATCCTCTAGCTTGCAGAAATCCTTAGGAAAAAAACTTAAAAAGATTTATCCTCTTTCTGTTTGCGAGATTAGAATGGCCAAAGTTGAAAAAACAAACGAAATTTAAGCGCAAAAACAATTAAGAGCTAAATTCTGTAAAGAATTACGTTTCCCAATTTTTTCAAAAATTCAGAGGCTTTTTTCGTCAATTTTCCTTGTGTCACTAGCAATACCGGTAACTTTTCTTCTAGTCCGTAGCTCGATGCTAAGCCGATGTCTGCTTCGTTTATCACTTTTTTGTTAATGCCATATACTAAAAATTTTAGCAAGCCTATTTCCGAGTCGATAAGTGCTATACAGATTTTGTTTTCTTCCTTTAGTTCTGAGAAAATTTCTATATTCTTCTTTTTCAAGCTTTCGAGAACTTTCTCTCTGAAAGCTTCTGCTTTCTTTTTTTCTCTTTTTCTTACTTTTATTTCTGCATGCAATTTTTCTGGTTCTATTTCTTGCTCTTTTACTTCTATTTTCACTTCTGCTTGCTCTTCTTTAGTTTCCTTTGGCTCTTCTATTTTTAAGCTGTTCAAAATATTTTCAACTTCTTCTTCTGGAACAAGATAGTAATGCCAAAAAATTTTTTCTTTTTCGTCGATTTTTCGTTTTAGCATTTTTGCAAAATCTTTTGCATTTCTTAAAGCGACTCTTTGCAAGGGCGTTAGTTTTTCGTCCTCTAGAACTTTTTTTTCTTTCAACAATCTTACAGCATCGCGTTCTTGTGGAGCTAAATAATCTATAAAATTTTCTAACTGTTGTTCTTGACCTTCTAGATAGTAAAGAGGCGATCCACCGATTTTTAAAAAAGTCAATTTCAGGGTTTTTTCAGCGACCATTTCTGAAAGAAGAGCAGAAGTGAATAGAAGCGAGAGACCTATTTCGTTTGAAAGATGACTGGGCAGACAAGGACCTTTTGCTTTTATAAGTTCTTGAATTTTTTGTTTTTTTTCTATCATCGTCAAGGTCTTATCCATTTAATCTCGTAATAAGTTACATCTCCTTCATGGTCGACTATTCCTATTAAAAGTTTTTTTCTAGTGCTATGTGCTACCCTTGCTTTGGCTGCAAACTCGTGCCATGTTAAGCCGTGAGTTTCGTGAACGGGAAAAAGAAGCCATCTTGCATGAGTCTCTCCAGGCTTGACGCCTCGGGGATAGACTCTAAAGTCTGCACCAAACTTTAAGGCTGTTTTTACAATATAGCCTCGACTACGCATGTCGCAAAAAACTCTGTAGCGAGGCCATAAATTCGGTTCCCATTGTTTAACAATTTCCAAAAATTTTTTTTCATTCAATTTTTTCTTTCCTTCATATATTTCGATTTTTTTTCTTTCAAGCAAGTAAAGAGCTTCGAGTAATGAGTAATGGATTTTACCTTCTATTTGTTCGCCAAATCTGCTTTTTTCATAAAGCTCAAAAGCCTCTTGCTTGTTGCTAGTTACTATTTCTCCTGCAAGAATCGCCTTTATTTTTTTATTTTTTTTCTTTGTGCTTTTTTTTAGCTCGACCATTTTTTTATTTTTTCGACCCTTTTTTTATTTTTATATTTTTTATATTTAATTGTATTTAAATGTTATTTTTAGCGTCTCTTTCAGCGCTTGTTAAGTGTGAGGATAAACTTTTTTTGAGTTTCTTTTTTTATAATTTTTCAACGCTTTTTCGCTATTAGAAAAGAATAAAAAGCTTTTTGAATTCATTTTCTTATGAAAATCTTTTTTTTAGGTACTAGTCAAGCCGTTCCAGATAAAGAACGCGGGCAGACTGCTGTTTTGCTTAGTTATGGTTCAGAAAACATACTTGTGGATTGCGGCGAAGGAACACAAAGGCAATTCAGAATAGCGGATCTCAATCCTTGCAAAATAACTCGCTTGTTAATAACACACTGGCATGGAGATCATGTTTTAGGCATTCCTGGCCTTTTGCAAACTCTTGCTTTGAATAATTATTCTAAAACACTAGAAATTTATGGGCCTAAAGGAACGAAAAAATTTTTCGAACTAATTATGGCTACGTTCGTTTTCAAAGGAAAAATAAAGGTAAAAGTCGAGGAAGTTAAGGAAGGAGTGTTTTTTGAGAACAAAGATTTTAAGCTCGAGGCTGCCGAGATGAAACATCATACAAGATGCTTGGCTTATGCTTTTATAGAAAAAGATAAAAGAAAAATAAAAATGGATGAACTTAGAAAAATCGGCATAAAAGAAGGACCTTGGCTCAAGAAATTGCAAGAAGGGGAAGACGTTTTTTATAAAGGAAAGAAAATTAGCGTTTCGAAGTATACGACATTGAAAAAGGGAAGAAAAGTTGCTTTTATTTTCGATACCAGCATGAATGAAAATTGTGTTAAAATTGCGAAGAATTCTGATGTACTAATTGCAGAAGCTTGTTACTTGAGTAAGGATCGAGAGCTAGCCTCACAGCGAAAACATTTGACTGCAGAGCAAGCCTCGAAAATTGCAAAAAAAGCCAAGGTTAAGAAATTAATTTTGACTCATGTAAGTCAAAGATATCCGAATAGGCGAGAAGTTCTCGAAGAAGCCAAGAAATTTTTTCCAAACACAGACCTTGCTCACGATTTTATGCAAGTCGAAGTTTGAATTGTCCTAAAGTCGAGCAAGAGCATTCAAGTACATAAAGCAAGATTCTATCGAGGATTACTTTTTACTTTTTTCCTTTTTTCTCGGCTTTTGCCTCGGCTTCCTTTATTTTTATTTTTTCTTCAAAACCTAGTTTTTCTAAAAGTTCTTTGTATCTGTTTCTTATTGTGACTTCTGTTATTCCTGCAACGTCTGCAACTTCCCTTTGTGTTTTTCTTTCATCATTTAGTAAAGCCGCAACATACAAAGCAGCAGCGGCTATTCCAGCAGGTCCTCTTCCGGAAGTGAGCTCAGAAACTTCTGCTTTTTTCAAAATTTTCAGAGCATCGTTCTGGGTTTTTGGAGATAAATGCAATATCGAAGCAAATCTCGAAATGTAGTCTTTCGGGCTAGACGGAGTTATTTTTAAATTCAATTTTCTTGTTATGAATCTATAAGTTCTTCCTATTTCTTTTCTTTCAACATCGGATGCTGCAGAAATTTCGTCTAAGGTTCTGGGAATGTTATAAGAACGACATGCAGCATATATGCAAGCAGCAACCACCGCTTCCATACTTCTTCCTCTAACAAGTCCTCTTTGCAGAACAAGATTGTAGATGCGAGAAGTTTCTTCTTTTACAAAGTTTGGCAAGTCCAAAGACGAGGCTACTCTTCGTAGTTCGGCCATTGCAAGCCTCAAGTTTCTTTCTATGCTTGTAGAAACACGCTCTTGCCATTTTTTAAGCCTGAAGAACTTGCGAATTTTCTTTTCAGAACCTAGTTGATATATATCTGAAAGTTCGCCTACGTTTGTTGTTAGTCCTTGATCGAACTTTTGCAAGCTTAAAGGAGCACCGCCTCGGCCTTTTCTTTCGCCTTCTTCAAACTGACGCCATTCTTGGCCGGGATCTATAATTTTTTCTTCTATCACTAAACCACATTTGCTGCAGATGAGCTCTCCTTTTTGTTCTTCATATATAAGCTTCGAAGAACCGCATTCGGGACATTTTTTTACGAATGTGGTCATTTTTCAAAACGAAAGCTTTTTAAATATATCTATTTAGAAACCTTTTTAAATCTTTCTATGAAAAAAATTGCGTTGTCTGCTTAAACAATCAATCATACAGCAAAACAGCTTGAACAGAGGCTTCTTGACTTGGCCTGTTTGTTATTTTTGCTTTTCCTATTTCTGTTTCGATTATAGCTCCTTTTACAAGAACATTTTTTCTTGCGAGAAGCATATTGCTAGGCACTTCTAGAACATTTTTTATCTTTACAACCTTGCATTTTCCTGTTCTGGGATCGAAAACGTTTGCTTTGTCTGCTCTTAGCAAAACAGTCTTGATATGGCCTCCTCTTGTTCTTATTTTTTTCTTTTTTTCCTGGCCAAGAATGACTTGCCTTTGTTGGCCTTGTCTTTCACGAAGTTTTTTCTTTCTAGCTTTTCTGTACTTCCCACCGGTGATTTTTCTTCCTAGCATAAGCTTTTTATGAGAGCAAAGATTTTAAATCTTTCTTTTTTCTTTCTCGAAACATTTAAAAACTCTTGATTTAAGAATAAGAACATGGTTAACGGAATCGAAAGGCCTTTGGACTTGTTGAATCAGTCAAAAGGCAAAGAAATTTTAGTTCAGTTGAAAAACGACAAGCAGCTTGTCGGCACTTTGATTGCTTTCGACATACACATAAACATCGTTCTCGGCAATACGAGAGAACTGGAGAATGGCGAAATCAAGAGGAACATCGGACTTGCATTTTTAAGAGGAGACACTATAATTTATATTTCGCCTCAGGCTTCTTGATGCTTCGTGGAAAAATTTTATAATCTATCTTGTATTTCGAATTTTATGCGGGAGTGCCGGAGCGGTCAAATTGCGAAGCGATAGCTTGCAAGAACAAACGGACACGGCTTAGGACCGTGTGGCTTAGTGCCTGCGAAGGTTCGAATCCTTCCTCCCGCATTTTTCTTTTGTATTTTTCTTTTTTGTTCTTGCTTGGCTTGCTTGGTTGTACTCACTACCATTATTATTTTCCGTCGCAACCATTGCAGCAAGCACCAAAGCAAGAAGTAATTTGTGTCTGTAAGCAGCATCAAACATCGGAAAAATCAAAAAAGCCGCGTTACTGGTATTGGATGGATTCATACGGAAAGCCAACATACGGCGGATTCTATTTCGATCCGCGTCTTGGCTTGAAAGAGCAAGTAAAAATTTTGTATGATCTATTTTTTCCTGCTATAGGAATTTGTAAAAATCAAATTTCTTGTATAGAGCAATTAATCGACGAAGAAGTACAAGAGATAATAACAAAGTATGGACGAAAAATTAAGCCGGGACAAGAAATCGAGTTCGAGCTATCTTTTCTCAAATACATGAAAAAGTAACTGTCGTTTCTCTTTAGTAATAACAAAACCGAAAGATTTATAAACCCGCTTTTCTATATACTTTTATGAAAAAGCAAAAATTAGAACAAAAGTTAGAAAAAGTTTTATCGGAAAAAGTGAAAGCAGTTGCTAAATGTCCGAAGATTGATCTTCAGAGAACCATTTTTTTCGAAGATATACTAGAAAAAGACAAAAGTTATTGGGAACCATATGTTTACCCCTTGGGTTGTGTTACAATTGTTGGCTCCGGCGATCCAGAAAAACTTTTTGGAGTTGGCCCTACTAAAAAGGTACGTGATGCGAACTACGGCTTAGGAGTTTTCACAGGTGCTAAGATGCCTCTTGCTAATGAATACTTACTAAGAACTGAACTTGCTCCAGATTTCCGTAAACTCATTAATGCGGTAAAGAAATATTTCGATGAGCAGCAGCTAGAAGAGATCATTCAGAAAATAGCTGAAAAAGAAGAATCAAATCCTTTGACTATTGTAGACGAGAAGGCTCGTGATATTTATTTTAAAATCGATATTGCAAACGTCGGGAAGAAAAACGACGCTTATTTTGGGGACGTCGGCATTTCAATTAAAAAAGACTTGGGTAGCGGCTTGTACTACGTTAACTTAGATGAGAGATTGAAAGGTTTGACAACATTAGATGCCTTGAGAGGCCAGACTCCTCTTAGAGACAAGGTCCTGCAGACTGTAAAGGAATTGAAGAATTTAAGTAAGGAGCTTATGCGTTACTCAGAAAATACAAAGATTGTATTGTTTGTTGATAATGTTTAAAGCTTGGCAAAGTTCTGCAGAATCCTTCTTTTGTTATCTTTAAAAAGTAGTAAAAACCGAAAGATTTATAAACGCCAGAATCTTGTAACTATTAGGAGGTGAAAATAAAATGGCAAGAACAAAACAAAAAAGAAATACGAGAGTAAGCGGAAATGCAGGAAAGGATTTGGTGGGAAGAGTTGTAGGAGGAATTGCGTTAGGATTGGGAGGACTAGCGATATTATTATCGCTTTTAAGAGGAATTAACATAAACAATACAAACACAAACAACATCTATTGGCCACAAAAGTACGAATCTTTATACAAGGGCCAGTACAAGGGTCAGAAAGATACGATATACATAAATAGTAAGGACGGCAAGAAAGAAGTGAAAGTATATTTAGGAGACGATACTAAAGGCGACGCTTCGTATCATTAATTTAGTGCAGACAGCGAAGTAAAAAAACACAATCTTAAATATGTTTTTTTATTTTTTCTTTTTTTTAAGCAGCCATTTGCGGCTTTTTGACAAGAGTTACATTCGAGTTTCTTGACAGAAATCTTTTTATGCTAGCATAGCATAAATTTCCTTCTACTTTTATTACTCCGTCTCTTTGCAATTCTGAGCCTCCATCTATGCAACCAGAAGAAGTATAAACAATAGTATCGTTAACGTCTAGATATTCGGTATTCTTGTTTTCATAAATGACTATAGAATGATCATATGCCGGAGGCTTAAGTGCTTCATTAAAAAAGAAAATAATATCACCTTCCTCAATCGTGATGGCTTCCCCTAGAAGCTCTCTTATTGGAATTTTTTCTATTTTTTTCATTTCTCCTTCGATTTTTTGCTCTTGTATTCCGAAGTGAGTAATAAAATCTTCTATTCTGTCGTGAACCTGCCATGGTAGTTTGATGTTGTAAGCAAGCTCGGAAGCAGCAGCAACAAGCGTGTTGCACTCCATTCCTTTGTAAAGCTGTGTTAGAGAATAATTTTTCGAGCCGATTTGAATGAAAGGTACGCCTCCTACAAAAGGAAGATTTTTGAAAGATTCGATTGTTGCTATAAAATTGTTAGGATGATTTGATTTTCTACTTATTCTTAAAACATTTTCGATCCCGCAATAATAATTCTTTCTGTTATTGCCACATTCCGCATTAAGGATGCCATTCAAGTCTTGTTCTGTTCCTGGCGAAGAAAACGTTTTATCAGATATACTTACTTCGACTCTGTACCAATAACTGCCTTCTTTTTCTTCTGCTGTGATGCACCATTCATCTTTTGCTATTTGTTCTTGCTTGTAAGTAATTATTTGTTTTCCTTTCATAACTTGAGATCCATCGTATGCTTTTGATTCTGGAATAATTTTATACCATGTAAATCTCGGCTTCTCGCCTTTCCACTCTTTTATGTTAAGCCAATTTTTGTCTGCAACTTCTTTTGTTGAGTATCTTTCTTTAGATGTTTTCAAAACAGCACAAATCTTTACATTATCGTTATAATTGACAAGTTGGCTTCTATTGGTAAAATAGTTATTGTTAACAGAGGCGACAAGAAAAACCTCTTGAATTTGCGGAGTTTTTGTTTCAGCTACAACTTCATCTCTGCAAGCAGGGATCGCTCTGTGCAACTTTTGGAAAGACTCTCTCCAAGTTGCAGTTTCCCAGCAATTCTGTTCTTCAAGAATGTCTGGAAAATATCTGTAGTTTTTTTTGCTATAAAAATAAAGAGTGTCAATTACATAATATTTTCCCTTTTCTCCCGGCACTGGCGGACCAACAATCATTACATGGCTTCTATTTTCTTTTTCTTCTTCTGACCGCGCTGTTGGATCAACAAAAGTAATTACGTCTCCTGGCTTTATAGAGTCGAGAACTGCTGGATTATAACAGCACATTCTTATAACTTTTGACTTTATATGTTCAGGGTCCCATTCTGGCCAATATACTCCTTCAAGACCATAATCTTGCATCGCAATTCTATAGACATTCCAAACGTATTGCCCGCAGTTTGACCACGTTTTTTCCGCCGTATTTAAATACTCTGCAGCTCGCAACAACTTTTCAGCTTCTTTGATGCAATCGCCAGTAATTTTTACTTCAC
>JAWANM010000008.1:0-31846 GCA_038895375.1 Candidatus Pacearchaeota archaeon
GTAAAAAGCTGAACATGATGACTATGGCTACAACAACTTCGATAAGCAAGAGCCATGCTTTCTTATTTTTGAACATTTTACCAAACTTGTAAATTAACCATTACCTCGACTATATCTGCGGTTGCATTTATCATTTTTAGCTTGAGCTCTTTAGATTCTACTGGAGCATTAAAAGGAGGAAGTTTTGTTGTATTGAAAACTATTTCATCTTGTTTAGCAACTTTTATAAAAAAATCTCTTCCGAGTTTTTCCTTAATTTCTCCATAATCCATCTTTTTCAACTTTTCTTCAAAAATTAATTTTTCTGTATATGCAATAGAATAACTATGACTTACTTCGCTGCACGAAACACTAGAAATCCTTCGAGAGTTGAAATTTTCAGAATCAGAAGCTAATGAGTAAATGGTAAAATTATCTGAAGAACCTGGAATCAAAAGTCTTCCGTTTGTTATGTCGAAAGGAACTTCCTCATTGCTCTTGATAAAAATTTTTTCGACTTTATTTGGTAAATTTGAATTAAAAGTTACATTATAACAGTCTTGTTGACTTTGTGTTTGCAATTTCAACACAACTATAGTAACATTTGCTTCTGTGCTTTCCCTGAAAATTTTTTCTAGTTGTTCAATCGGCAATTTTTCTTTCGCTACTGAAAAAGTATAGAAGTAAAGCAAAAAGAAGACTGCAACAAGAAAAATGCTCACAGCAACAACGTATTCGACATGATGAATCGCTTTTCTGTTTATTTTCATTTTTTACTTTCTAACGCAACATTATAATCTTTTTTTCACTTTTATAGCCGTAGGCGCTTCGCCTCCATGCCACGTAAACCTCGGTCTTACACGCATCGGGTAAATACGCTCGGAGTTATCGTCAAGGATGATTGCAGAACCTTTCAAGTGAGGCAAATTATCAAGATATGTTTTTATGTCTGCAGCCAAATAAGATTGCATTATATAATTCAAAGCATCGACATCCGGCTTTGCGGTAACGAGATGTGAAATTACAATATCTGCCTGTGTCATTACATCTCTATGAATTTGTCCCGGTTGTTGTGTGGCAAGCACTAAAGATATGCCGGGTTGTCTGCCCTCGCGAAGTAACTGAATCAAAGCGTCGGTTGCAGCAGTTCTAGAGTCTTGAGGCAAAAACTCGTGAGCTTCGTCGATGAAAATCCAAACTAGTGGCATTTCACGTTTTTCCTTGTAAGCGAGATAATCCAAGCCATGCCTAACGGCTTCTATTTCCTCGTGTCTTCTTGCTTCGAGACGTTTTGAAAAAATCTTCTTGCATATAAGTCCTATAATAAGAGCTCTAACATTGAAAGTCCCAATGCTACTATAACAGCTCAAATCAAGAATAGTTGTCGTGGCTTCTTTGATTAGCTCTTCTACTGCAGTTCCTTCTTCTTTTTTTGTTGCAAACACACCCCATGTTTTAGCGCCTTGAAGTAAATTGATTGCTGCATCTTTTTCTGCCTTGCCCGCATGCTGGTCTTTGACTATAGCTTTTATAATATCATCTATATCGAAATCTCTTATTAAGCCCTCTCTGAGCTCTTCTGCTAGCGAGTTCACGTTTCTTTCTAGAACTATTGCAACAGGATCTATAAAATTAAGGCCAAAAGTGACCACCCAATCTTCTGCTGTTATCTCAGAAACTTTCAATGCGAATCCTTTCGTTACGGGAATTCCTTTTTCTTTATAGCTTTTATAATAACCAAAGGGTACAAATATTCTGACAGGTAATTTTTTTGTTTCAAGACCCCATTGTTTCAAAAGTTCGTATTCTTTCTCGTTTTCATAAGCCATCGTCCAAAAAATTCCCATTGTATCAAAAATTAGCACGGCGATGTTTTGCGAAACCGCAGGCGGCAAATTGCTTATTTCTTCTGCGATCACGCCTAAAGTGTAAGATTTACCAGAACCGCGCTTGCCAGCTATAAGCACAACATGGCTTCTCGCAACGTCCATCATAATCCTATTGCTCAAACTAGTGACATGACCCATCTTAACATAATGCTTACCCAAATAAATCAAAGCCTCATTTCCAAATCTTTTCTTATCGGCTTCGTCTCTACCTATAATAATGTCTTCTGGCATTTCTACCTCTTTTTCATTAATAAAAGCAACATCGGCTTATAAACTTTCTCTTTCGATTTTTCCAATTGTGAAATACAACATCAAAAACTTTATAAAACCACTTCTCCTCTCTTAAAAATGCCAGACGAAATCGAAGAAAAAAAAGCAGAGCCAAAAATAGAACCGGGCCAAGAGAAATTGCCCTTAGAAGAGAAGCCGAGTAAAAATTTAAGGAGGATAAATTGGACAAGGGTCTGGATTGTTCTCGCGATTCTAGCTTTTGTCCTCATATTTTTGTGGCCTGGAAAAATCTTAATTGGAAAAAGCATTCTTCAAAGGCAAAATTATTTCAACATTTCATACTCCATTTTCGTCGATGATAAAATTGTTGAAACGGATTCTATAATTTTCAAAGAAGGAACTTTAAGTCAAGCTTTGGGACTTGCTTCTGATAAATTAGACAAGGAAATAGCAAACATGCAAGTCGGAGAAGAAAGAAATATAACTCTTGCTCCAGAAGACGCTTTTGGAATTTGCGATGCTAGCAAAGTGTACTATTACAATAGAACAACAGAAGTTCCAAGAGAGCAAGAAATAAATAGAACAATAAAAATAGATTATGACGAATTCAAAGAGATTTTCAATGAAGAGCCTGTACTGAATAAAAGCTATTCTATAAGCTTCATGCCATGGAAGTACAAAGTTATCAAAATCGATGAAAAAGTCGAGATCTCGATAGAAGCGCAACTCGATCAAGAAATTCCTTCCAATTACTTCACTTTTAAAGTTGTCAAAATAACAGAAGACAAAATAACATTGAGAGCAGAAGGAAACAGTTCCGCCATTGCGACAGACTACGGAACTATAGAAATAAAGTTTACAAAAGATAAAATTGTATATACGCTAACACCAAAAATAGACGAAGAAATCGAGCTTCCAGGATTGCCAAAATCTCGTGTCGTTTCACTCAATGACACGACTATCACTTTAACAAACAATCATAAGTACTGCGATAAAAGCATTATGATAAATTTGAAACTAATTGCAAAAACACAGGAAAAGCAAACAAGCAGTGCTATAAAGCACATAGAAGGCGCGCCGACAATGCAAGTTTTCATTATGAGCTATTGTCCTTATGGCTTGCAAATCTTAAAAGGTCTACTTCCAGTTTGGCGTGAATTTCAAGATAAAGCAAATATAGAATTGCGTTTCGTGAGCTATACAATGCATGGCGCCAAGGAAGAGGAAGAAAACGCAAGAATGATATGTATAAGAGAAGAACAAAACAACAAACTACTTGATTATTTGGAATGTTTTGTACAAACAGGAAATGCCGATCAATGCTTAGCAAGCTCTAACATAGATAAAGCAAAACTAAATTCTTGCATGTCTCAAAGATATGAAAAGTATTTTGCCGAAGATAAAGCCCTCAATGAGAAATACAACGTTCGTGGTTCTCCGACTGTAATAATAGACGGTCGCGAGGTTTCGATATATCCGAGAGATCCTCAGAGTATAGCAAATGCTCTATGCGATGCTTTCAAAACAAAACCCTCTGAATGTTCTAAGGCATTCAGCACAATAAACCCGTCGCCAGGCTTTGGCTCTGGAAGTTCGAGCAGCGGCGGAAGTTGCGGTTGATCTAGCAGATCTAATCAACGCCTAAGACAATGGACAAGAATTAGTATTAAAGTTCTTTCTTCTCTGCTCGTCGTTTTAGCTTACACTGCGCTTGTTTGTATTCTTATTGTTTGAGATCTTAACTCTCTGCTTTTTCAAAGGCTTGACCAGTCATGGCATCATGGCCTCGAGAGCTTTAATTCTATCGTCTATACTCGGATGTGTAGAAAGCAAACTAGAAGCCTCTTTTTTTGTAACATCGGAAAAGAAAAGTGGCTTCATAGCACCGGGAACGTTAAGTTTTTCATGCTCTGCCTTTATCTTCTTCAACGCTTGGATCAAGCCGGGCGGATATCTCGTCAATTGCACAGAACCAGCATCCGCCATAAATTCGCGTTTTCTTGAAATAGAAAATTGAATGAGCATAGCAATAAGAGGAGCGATGATTGCAAGAACGATTGCTATTAAAAACAAAAACGCATTTCCTTCGCGTCTTTCCGCTCGAGAGAACCATAGGCTTCTCAAAAAAAGCTGAGAAAAAATGCTTACTGCTCCAACAACAACAGCAACAACTGTCATGAACCGAATATCATAATTGGCAATATGACTAATTTCGTGACCTATGACGCCTTCGAGTTCTTGCTTATTAAGCTTATTTATGCAGCCTTCTGTTACACAAATTACAGCACGCTTCGGATCACGCCCAGAAGCAAAAGCATTTATTTGATCTCCTTTCATAATATAAACTTTCGGTTTCGGTATTCCTGCAGCAAGAGCCATGTTTTCTACAGCATTGTGCAACTGCGGATACTTCTTAGGATCGGCCTCGACAGCACCGACGCTCTTCAAAGCAATCTTCTCACAGTTGTTGTAGGTCAAAAAAACATAAAGAATTGCAAAACAACTTGCAATTGCCATTATAACAAAAAAATAACTCGGCGAAAATGCAAGACTAATCAAATAACCTATTGCAATGATAATTATAAAAACAATTATCATCAACAAGAATGACTTGAACTTGTTTTTTGCAATTTGATCGTAAAAACTTATTTTCTTTTTCATAATTCAAAAAAATAAAGAAAGTTTTAAAATTTTACTTTTACAGGAGCTCTTTCTGCTTCAGGAATCTTGATGTACTTTTCAGCCCCGATTTTGAACAAAGTTGCAAACCATTTTCCGGGAATTGTTTTGATAGCATTTTCCAGCTCAAGGACGCTATCGTTATAAAATTGTCTTGCATAAGCAATTTTATCTTCTATTGCTGTCAATTCTTCCTGAAGTTTCAAAAAATTTTCATTTGCCCTTAGTTTAGGATAATTTTCTGCAATAGCAAACAAAGACTTTAGCGCACTTTGCAAAGCATCTCCCGCTTTAACTTTTTTCGCTACATCTTCAGGCAATACAGCAATCAATTCTTTTCTTGCTCGTGTTACCGCATTGATCATTTTTTCTTCATGTTTCATATAGCCTCTTACGGTTTCTATCAAATTAGGCACCAAATCTGCTCTTTTTTTCAATTGAACGTCGATTTGAGCAAGAGCATTGTTAATTCTGTTGCGCAAAACAACAAACCTATTGTAGAAACCTATGGTTACTAAAAAAATTATAACTATCGCAATCAAAACAATCAGCCATAGCATAGCTAAGCTTATTAAGTTGAGTATTTAAATTTTATCCCAACAAAAAATTTAAATGTCGGTTGGACTTATAACTACAGATGCTAAAGAGAACTTCAAAAAGAGGAAAACCTATTCCAGAGTACTACTTCAAAAAATGGTTGAATGAAATAATAAAACGGACTAAAACGTTGTTAGAACGCAAAAAAAACAAGGTAATCGTTAACATTGCCGGCGCTTCCGCTGCAGGTAAAAGCACAAAAATAAATTTTCTCATCCAAAAATTGAAGGAAACCGGATTCCATGCACTTGTTCTCTCGACTGATGATTTTTACAAAGGAGTTTCAAGAATGATTGCTGAAAAATTATCAAACAGGTTTGCCGACTCGAAAATCGATTGGCGTAAGTTAGAAGAAGTGATAAGAAAAATCACAGGAAACAAAAGATTTAGCGAAAAATTTTCTGAAAGAGATCTAGAATTAATTTTAAAATATTTGAAAAGTTACTCCGTGTCCGGGGCAGAAGAAATAATTTCTGCAATCAAGAATGAATTTGAAAATATTAATTTTGATACGCCAGAGGCAGTCGATTTAGAGTCCTTGGCAAAAATTTTGTCTGAACTTAAAAAAAATAAAAAAGTGGGACTGCCAGTTTATTCTATGGAAGTATCAGAGCCTGTAGGAAAAAGAAATGTCGACGGCAGCAATTATAATGTTATCTTGGTCGAAGGAATCTACGCATTGAACGACAAAATTGTTCAATATGCAGATATCAAAACTTTTATCGATGCAGACAAAAGAACTTTACTGATGAGACGCTTTCGTAGGGATGTTCTTCTCGGAAAGAGAGCATCTTTTTTGCCAGAAATAGCTCTATGGATGACCTTGGAAATAGTTTTACCGGGATACGATAAATACATTCTACCAGACCGCAAAAAAAGCGATTTTGTTTTGAAAGACGATTACACAGGAGCAGAAACTTTTGATACAAAAACTTATGATGTTCAAGACAAAATAGTTCTTACAAAGGCCGATGCAGAAAGACTAGAAAAGCTTCTCAAGCAACCATTCAAAGTAAAAATTCAAAGAGATTTTTATTTTACAAATGACGATGAAATTTTCAATCCGCAGCATTTGATTAGAGTAAGAGAAGAAAACGGCAAATTGAAAGATTTGGTGCACAAAGGAATGAAAATGGAAAGGGATGATGGGAAAATCATTAGGCCGACTGAAATTTATGTTAAGAAATTTGGAATAAAATACAAAAATACAGAAGAACTTATAAATGCTTTTCGTAAAGCGGGCTTTAAATTGGCTGCAGAAATTTACAAAATTAGAAGACTTTATAGAAAAGGAAACATAGAGATAGCATTGGATGAAGTCAAAGGCTTGGGAAATTTTGTTGAACTGAGAACAAACAACAAGCTATCAAAATCTCCCGAAATTGATAAATTCAAAAAAGAATTCGGCTTGGATAAAAAAAGCTCAGCAGGGCCCTATGCTGACGAATACTTTACAAGAATCCAAGCCAAAGATGCGTGGAAGCAAGAAATTATACTGAATCAAGGTTCAGATAGAGAGGCAATTTTAAAAAGCAAAGCATGCGAAATCATTAAGCAAACCAAAAAAATTTTTTTTGCATTTAGAAATTTGAGAAGAGGCTATCCTAAAAAGCCATTAAGCCAGCAATGCAAAGGAAAAGAATTCAGAAAGAATGCAGAAATAATTATAGAAGCAATAGCAGAAAAAACACTAAAAGGAATAAAGCCGGAAAAAGTAGTTTTGGTTATGCCATGGCGAGCAGGCTTGGCTTTTGCAAAAAGCTATATGCAAAAAGGAGTGAAGAACTTTTATCATTTGAGTGCAAGAAGAGATGAAAAAACACTGAAAACATTGATAGATTTTGAATTCGGAAAAATAAATCCAAAGGATATTGTTATTATTGCTGATCCTATGCTTGCAAGCGGCAATACGATAATAAATACTATTGAAAGAGTAATCTCAAAAGGAGCTTCTCCTAAAAAAATAATAATAAACTCCGTTGTAGCTGCTCCGGTAGGTATTCAAAAAATTAAAAAATTGTATCCAGAGGTCAGGATAATAATAGGCTCCTTAGACGAAAAACTCGATTACAGAGGTTATATCGTTCCAGGGCTCGGAGATTTTGGCGACAAATATTTTGCAGACTTCTCTGCAGAAGAATTGAAAGAGCTTCTCGGCATTTTCAAAATTGGTAAACTCGGATACAAAAAGATGGTCGATAGAATTAAAAAGCAAAAAATAAGTGAAATAATGAAAGCTTTGATAGAAAGAGATTTCAAAGATATAGAAATAGATGAAAAAAATAGGAAAGAATTAATTAAAAAAGGTTTGATTATTCAAAAACCAAAAAAAGAAATTATTGTAGATACCGGCAAAACCGAAGGAGTTAAAGATGTTATAGAACTTATCAAGAGCAACATATCAAGAGATGTAAAAGTGATTGCGATAGAAGGCATGAGCGGAACTGGAAAAACCACAACAGCAAAAGAATTGAAAAAAGCAATCAAAGGCAAGCTCTTTTCCATGGGAGAGATATTCAGATATCTTACTTATTGCTACAAAGAAAAAAAAGAATTCAACCTCAAAAGAGTACTTGAAAGACTCTCCTACAAAATAATCGAAGGAAACTTAAAACTTTTTGATGGAAAGTTAAACGTTTCCGATGAGCTTTCTAAAGAATTGAGAACAGAAGTAATCGAAAAAGCAGTTCCAGAAATCTCGAAATTTATGCAAGAATATGTTATAAAGTTCGTTCAAAAACAAATTTCCAATCTTAAAAAGAAATTTCCTGGCATTATTATAATCGAAGGACGTTCGTTTACATTAGACTTTTTACCTTCCGATTTGAGAGTAAAGCTTGTTGCAGATCCTATGATCAGAGCGGAACGTAAATTGGCGGAAGAATTTTTAAAATCATAAAATGAAAGAAAGAACTCTAATTATAATAAAACCCGATGGAGTTAAAAAAAGATTGATCGGAGAGTGCTTGAAAAGATTCGAAAAAGCAAAATTCAAGATCGTTGCACTCAAAGTTGTAAAGTTGAGAAAAAGATTTATGAAAAAATTTTATTCTCACTTGAAACCGAAATTGAATCCAAAGTTGTTCGAGGCAATAATAAACTACATGTGCTCTGGAAATGTTGTTATAGCAATATTAGAAAGAAAAAATGCAGTTGCTTTAGCAAGAAAAATTTGTGGTCCTACAAATCCCAAGCAAGCAACAAAAGGAACAATTCGCGGAGATTTTGCTACCGATGATCTTGTAGCTAGAGCTAAAAAAAATAAAGCAACGAGAAACATAATTCACGCTTCTGGCAGCAAGGAAGAAGCAAAAAGGGAAATCAAACTTTTTAAAAATATTTTTAAGTAAAATCTATAGATTATTCTGAATTATACTTTAAAAGAAGTTCCATATACCAAATCCTTCCATGTTTTGCTGCCTACATGACTAAAAAGATCGAGCAAATGTAAATCGTGATTGTCAATTTCCAAATTGTAAGCTCTTTTATATTACCTCACATAGACTACTTTATTTTCACTGTTAGCTCATTGAAATAAGCAATGCCATCTGTTTTTGAGTCTAACTGTGTTGCCTGATTTCTATGCTAAACTTTCTAATGAATTGCAATTTTCATTTTTAATAGTTTTATGATACTGTTTAACAAGATCCTGCATTTTAGGCAAAGTTTCTTCCGTCATTCTTACTTTCTTCTTTTCAGCAAATCTCTTGCTTTTACTTCTATTCTTTTACCTTCTTTCAGTTGAATCTGATAGGCAGTATCATAATAAACCTGTTTTGCTTCTCCTTTCTTGTTTATTACATATCCTATCCAGGCATATTGCTTTCCACGTCCTGCGCAATGATCTATCTGTGCTTTTATTACTAAAGCAGCAACTCCTTTTTTTGCATCAATGTATCTGTCGATTACTTCTGGCTGTTCATAAGGTACAAGCCTTCCTGTAATAGGTACCGACACTGGTCCTTGGAAACCCCAAATAGCAACGTAATCAGGCATTCTCGCATTACTGCGATAATGACTCTCTAAAAGCTTTTTTTCTATTTTTTCATATTCTGATATAAATTTTTTCTGCTCTGATTCGCTCAAAATTGACTCAAGCTTTTTCTTTGATTTTGGTAAATCGAATGTTCTTTCTATTGAAAAACTTTCTGCGGTGTTTATCAATTTTATCGTCACTTTATCTTTAGTTACTTTTACAATTTCTGCTTTATCGAATCTATATCTCCAATCATCTTTTTGTGGATCGTAAGGATCTCTGTATTTGAAATATTCGTCTTTTGTTTTTCCATCTCTGAATGCTCTTGCAGTTACTCCATACTCACAGCCACCGCTCCCATAATAGTTCCACTCGTCAATAAGAATTACTCCAACATTGTCCTTTATGCTTGCTGTTGCGAATTGCACACTGCTTTTTTCTTTTCTAGCATTTATGATTTCATTGAAGAATTCTGGCATTTTTTCTTCTATTGCTTCATAATCGATTCCAGAGCTGTTCAGTATTTCGTATGCGTTTAACTTTTTCTCAAGGTATTCTCTTTTAGCTTCAAGTTTCTTCAGCTCTTTTTCAGGACTTTTTCTAATTTTCTTCAATTCATTTTCAACATCGATTCCAAGAAGTTTTTCTAAACTTTTTATTTTTGTTTTTTCAGGGATCTGGTATGTTCTATCACCAAGATACTCATAATATTTCTTTATGCCCAACACACTAGCTGTTTTTTGACCTGCAACGCAACCGCTGCATGTAGAAGGATCTTTGTGGAATCCAAATCCAGAGCATCCGCCAATTATCGCCTTTACGTCACTTAGATAGTATGCTCCTATTATTTTTTCCTCATCAGAAGCTGCTTTTGCCAATTCATTCAGCATCAGATCTTCATATTTCTTCATTAATTTGTATTGCCTGTTATAAATCTCTATCTTTATATTTCCTTCTTCATCAAGATATTCTGGTTTTCTAGTCTTCATTCCTTCATATAGATTATACAATTCATAGAATGCTTGCTTAGCTTCTTGGCTAAAATATTTCTCAACTATTTTCTTCCCTGCTTCAGCTACTTTTTCTTTGATAAATTCTTCTCTCAACTCTCCAAAATCTTCGCGTTCCTCTGAAACTTTCTTTATTTTTTCCTCAAGATTTTCTATTCGTTTTTTAAGTTTTTCTATTTTCATTTTACCTTTTTATTTTAATTTAGTTTAGTTTACTATTTTTGCTCTTTCTCAAGTTTCTTTACGAATTTCTTCAAAAAGGATTCTAATTCTTTGTTTGCATCTTCTCTAGTCTTAAGATCTTTTTTTATAGGTATGAATACTATGTGGTCGGTTTCATCATACAAGCCATTGTAATATCCATAGACTTCGCTTAGTTTTCCACCAAACTTTTTTGCAATTTTCTTTTTTTCTTTGAAAGATATGTTTTCGCCTCTGATATAGATTCCTACAATACTTTTATCAACTCTATCTCCGCCATACTTTACACTCCACCCATTGTCTATTGGAAGTTTGCTATCATATTCCTTGTAGAAATCTAGTCCAACTTCATATTCCTTTCCTGATGGCGTAGTTATGTATGCACGATTAGTTCCACTTATAATTAAGTCTAGAGGAATTTCATAGCCGTTTACTCTTGAAATTCCATATAGTATTGCAAGATCTACAGGCTCCCATGATCTTACTACTTCTACCTTTATTTTCATTTTACCTTGCGCAACAACTTTCCCCTTTCCTCCTTTCATTTGCTTCATCGCGTCGTGCTCATTCGGCTTTTGCCTTAGTATTATGAATAATCTAGCACTAGGTTAGTCCCCTACAATCCCGCATCCTATCTTGCATCCATCCTTCATATTGCATCCTATGTTGTATTTATAATGTAGCAGTAGCTTTGGTTCTTTATCGAGCCTTATCTCATAACACCATGTTTCGTGCTTTATCCCATCCGATGTTTCATCCTTTATTATCTCCACCAAGCCTACTTCGCCGTCTTCTGTTGTAAGTATTTTATGCTCTATTCCTGTATAGTCAGGATGTTTCTGTTTCAGAATTTGAATGTCTTGCTCTATTTTGGTTTTAATATCCATTTTTCCTCCTAAATTTATTTTTTGATTCGGCTTTTGCCTTATTCGAGCATGTTTGTTTTTTGTTTTCATTTTATTCCCATACTACGGCTTCTTGAGGAATTCTTTCTACCTTTATCACAACCTTTTTGCCTTCTTTCGTTGTTACGCTTGTCGTTCCGCCATACTTTATTTTTTCTATCGCTTCTATTAGTTCCATTTCGTCCAGTGTTCCTTCGGCTAGTTTTACTTTCATTTTTACCTCCAAAAAATGGTAAAGAAAAAACGGATATAAACTTTTGTTGTAGAAAGATCAACAACAAAATTTATAAACCCAGAACTTTTAAATGTATAGGCTATTCAGAAAGCAAAAAAATGTCTTACGAAGAAATTAAAGCTGCACTCGAAAGATTTGGTTTGAGCTCCAACGAGGCGAAAGTCTACTTAACGCTTTTAAAACTCGGATCGGCAATGGCTGGAAAGATTGCTAAAGAGGCCATGCTCGATCGAACAAGCTGTTATGATTCTTTAAAAAGACTTTTAAAAAAAGGGCTGATAAGCTATGCTCTAGAAGCTAACAGAAAACTGTTCAAAAGCGAAGATCCTAAAAAGCTTTTGTTATTTCTCAAAGAAAAACAAGAAGATATCGAAAAGATAATGCCAGAACTTCTCAGCATTTATAAGAAAGAGAAAGAAAAGTATAACGTTACTTTGTATAAAGGCTACAAAGGAATCAAGTCTGTTTTTGAAGATATTTTGAAAGAAGCAAAAGGAAAAGAGAATCTTGTTATAGACTCGAGCGGAGTGTTCGTTGAAAAAATGCCTTATTATGCACCGCATTTTATTAAAGGTTTAGAAAAGAATAAAATTAGAGTAAGGCATATCGTAAGAAAAGGCAAAAACATCCATCCTAGCAAAACAACAGAAGTAAGATTTTTCAGTAAAAAATTAAAAGAAACAACTGTTACTACCAATATATACAATGATAAAATCGCCATTATTCTTTGGACGGATGTTCCAGAAGCTATAATCATAGAAAACAAAGGAGCTGCCGATTGCTATAGAGATTACTTCGAAATACTCTGGGAGCACGCTGAAAAAACCTGAGTTGTACTCCTTTTTAAAATTTTTTGCCTGTAAATCGCTTGTATCTTTCTTTTGCTTTTTTTATTTCTTCTACATTGCTTATTTCCAAAAGCTTTTTATAAGCTTCTTCCCAACTTTTCGGATCATTTTTTGGTCCAAATTTATAGCTTACTGGACTCGAGTCCTTAACTGCATGTTCATCCAAAAATAAATCAGATCTTTTTCCGTGAACTGTGCCATGATAATACTTGCCTTCGGTAAAAACTGCTGCAGGAATCGCTCTTTTTTTTGCTTCTTCCAGAATTTCAAATCCTACTTTCCCTTCTGGCAGTCGCCAATCGATTAAAGCAAGATCAAAGTTCTTATTTTCAAGAGCTTTTCTAGCTTCTTTTGCATTTTTTGCATAATAGACCTCGACATCTTTTTGCTTGTTGAAAAACTCTTTTGCCGCTGCAATATTTTCTGGTCTGTCTTCAACAACCAATATTTCAATTTTTTTTGTCATTTTCTAAAAAAAAGAAAAAGCTATATAAATATTTGCTTTAGCAAGCGACAAAAAAAGTAAAATTTAAAAAAGAAGAAACTATAATCAAGAATGGCAAGGCTACACAAAGATCTAGAAAATAAAGAATTCTGGTATAAAGACATTATTTTAATTCCGAATAAGCTGCCCGATTTTGAAAGGGATGAAGTAGATTTAACGACTCATTTTACAAAGCACATTGTTTTGAAAACTCCTTTTGTCTCTGCGCCGATGGATACTGTAACAGAAGCGAGCATGGCAATTTTAATGGCTCTTCATGGCGGTATAGGAGTAATTCACTACAATTTTCCGACGATAGAAGAACAAATTGAAGAAGTCGAAAAAGTTAAAAGATTCCAGGCGGGATTTGTTTTCAAACCTATTGTTTTGTCTCCCGAAAACACAATCGGAGATGTTTATAATATTAATGAAAAATATGGTTTTTTTAGTGTACCAATAACAGAAGACGGAACTCTCAACTCGAAACTAATCGGAATTGTTACGCATCGCGATGTAAGATATCGAAAAGACATGGAAACCAAGCTAAAAGAAGTGATGACTAAAAGAGAAAAGCTAATTGTAGCGAAAAAATCAGATACTGTCGATAAAAAAGATTTGGCGAAGGCCGAGGAAATACTTCGCGGGCACAATTTAGATACTTTGCCCATTGTCGATGAAAAAGACAGAATTGTTGCTTTGGTTACAGACTCGGATATAAGAAAAATAGAAAAATATCCACTAGCAACAAAAGATGAAAACAACAGACTGAGAGTGTTCATTGCTGTCGAGTCGAGACTTTCTCTTGCACAAGAAAGAATCAGAAAAGCCGTAGAAGTTGATGTCGATGGAATCGTAATCGACGCTAGTGTCGTGTTCAAAGAACAATTGAAAATTGCGAGATGGGCAAAAGAAAATTTTCCAAAATTGGAGGTGGTTGTAGGCAATGTAGCCTCTGGCAAAATGGTTGAAGAAATATTGAAAGAAGCTTTTGAGTATGTTGACGCAATTCGTGTAGGAATCGGCCCTGGAGCAGCTTGCATTACACAACAAGAATTGGGCACCGGCAGAGCCCAGGCTTCTGCTGTTTGGGAATGCGCTCAAACTGTCAAAAAATTAGAAGAAAAATATGGGTTTATTCCGATAATAGCAGATGGAGGAATAAGGACTCTAGATCTCGAAAACATAAACGATGTTTTTCGACCCGGGGACATTACCAAAGCCTTGGCATTGGGAGCTCAAACTGTAATGATGGGTTCTCTTTTGGCAGGCCTTGATGAGTCGCCGGGTGAAAAGGAATTTAGCTATGAAGAAAACAGAATGGTCAAAAAATATCGAGGAATGGGATCTTTAGAAGCGATGAAAAAAAGATCGGCAGTAAGATACGGCATTGACAAGACGAAAATTAAAATTCCAGAAGGAATTGTAACAAAAGTACCTTATAGAGGTTCTGGTTATGACTTTTTACCAAAGTTAATAGCAGGTGTAAAACAAAGCTTTCAAAAACTCGGATTCAGAAATATAAAAGAATTACAAGAAGAAGCCGACATTCGACCTATACAGCTAAACAGCTAAGTGCAAAGTAAAAGCTTTTTGAAGCTTTTTACAACTACCATTCAATTTCGTAAGTTTTTTATATGAAAAAATCTTGAAAATCAAGATGAAACGAATATATCTTGATTATGCTGCGACAACCCCTGTAGCTTCTGAAGTGCTCGAGGCGATGAAACCTTATTTCTCTGAAAAATACGGAAATGCAAGCAGCTTACACGCTTTCGGCCAAGAAGCAAGAAAAGCCTTAGAAGATGCGAGAAAAAAAATTGCAAACTTCATAAATGCAAGGCCTGCTGAAATAATTTTTACTAGCGGAGGCACAGAAAGTAATAACTTGGCAATAAAAGGAATTGCATTTGCAAACAAAGAAAAAGGAAAGCATATTATAACAAGCAAAATAGAACATCATGCAGTCCTAGAGCCGTGCAAGTGGCTTGAAAAACAAGGATTTAAAGTAACGTACTTGCCTGTAAACAACGAAGGCATTGTTAATCCAGAAGATGTCGAAAAAGCAATCACAAAAGAAACGATTCTCGTCTCGATAATGCATGCAAACAACGAAATAGGAACAATTCAGCCTATAGAAGAAATAGGCAAAATATGCAGAAAGCATAAAGTTTACTTTCACACGGATGCTGTTCAAAGTTTCGGCAAATTAGAAATCGATGTAAAGAAAATGAATATAGATTTGTTGAGCGCAAGTGCACATAAAATTTATGGTCCAAAAGGAGTCGGCTTGCTTTATGTAAATAGAGATGTCAAGATAGAGCCAATACAACATGGAGGAGGCCATGAAACAGGATTGCGTTCTGGAACAGAAAACGTCGCAGGCATCGTAGGTTTTGCCAAAGCTGTAGAGCTAGTGCAGAAATTGGGAAAAAAAGAACAAGAAAGAGAAAAAAAATTGAGAGACAAAATTATAGATAAGTTGCTCGAAATTAAAGGAACAAAACTAAACGGCTCCAGAACAAAAAGACTGTTCAACAACATAAACGTCTCTTTTAAAGGAATTGAGGGCGAGGCTTTGTTGATTCGTCTCGACCAAGAAGGATTTGCAGTTTCGACAGGAAGCGCATGCTCGAGCAAAAGCCTAGAGCCAAGTCATGTGCTAACTGCTTTAGGACTTAAACCAGAAGAAGCTCACGGAAGCTTGCGCATCACTATAGGCCGTTACACAACAGAGCAAGACGTCGACATGCTGCTAAAAGTTTTGCCAAAAATTGTAAATTCGTTACGCAAAATAAGTCCTTTTTAAAATGCTAAAAATAAAAAAATTATCAAAGCATGAAATCAAAGAAATTGCAGAAAATTATTACAGAATAATGAAAAAGTTTTTTGCACAAGTTAGAGAAAAACCCGTGACTGCAGAAGAATATGCTCTATTGCTAAGAAAAAACTACAAAAAAAGTTTTATGATCGTGCTAACAAGCAAAAAAATTCTCGGCTTCGCTTGGATTACTAAGCATGACAAAGAATGGATTCTCGAAGAAATTTTCGTAACAGAAAAAGGCAAAGGCTATGGAACAAAACTAATGAAATTTCTATTGAAAGAAGCAAGAAAAAAGAAAATTAAAAGAATTAAACTAACGGTTCATGCAAGCAACCGTAGGGCAATAAAGTTTTTTAAAAAATTTGGTTTCGATAAAAAAACAATCGAAATGTCGAAAGAGTTATGATGAAAAAACAAACAGAAAAAGCAAAAATAAAAAAAGCAAAGTTGGCAATAACTAAAGATATGAGTTTTGATGAAGTTATTCGTAAATATCCAGAAACGGCAAAAGTTTTTTTGAAGCACGGCTTAACATGCATAGGATGTCCTTTCGCACTACAAGAAACCATCGAACAAGGTTCTCTTGCTCATGGCATTAACGTCAATGCTCTTGTCAAAGAACTAAATCGAGTTGTTGAAAAAAAAATCAGACCGAAAAGTAAAAAATGATAACATACAATAAAAGAGTGATGAAATATTTTTTGCACCCAAAAAATGCCGGCGTAATAAAGAATGCAGACGGAATTGGAAGAGTCGGAAACATAAATTGCGGCGACGTTATGGAGATCTTCATCAAAGTGGGAAAAAACAAAAAAAATGAAGATTATATTAAAGACATAAAATTTAGAACGCTCGGATGTCCTGCTGCAGTAGCTTCGAGTTCTGTCGTAACACAGCTCGCAAAAGGAAAAACTTTAAGCCAAGCGCTAAAAATAACAAATCAGCATATTGTTAAAGTTCTTGGAGGACTTCCTTCTGTAAAGTATCATTGCAGCTTGCTAGGCGAAGATGCGCTTGCAGAAGCTATTTACGATTATTTGAAAAAAAATAAAAAAAAGATTCCGAAAGAACTTGAGATTAAGCATAAACATATCGTTAAATCTGAAAAAGAATTCCAAAAGAAATTCAAAAATAAAAATGCAAAAATTTAATAAAATTTAAATATATGCTACACTATGCACTAAAATGGTCGAATTGAAGAAAGAAATCGACTTCGACAGAGGCTGCGAAGAGTGCGGCATTGTCGAAGAGCTTTTCAACACTATAACCAATGGCAGACCAATGCGATTATGCAAAAGATGCGCCTTAAGTAACAACTCTTTTATTTTGCCGACAAAAAAAACAGAACAAGAGCAAGAACAAAGGCAAAAAGCAGAAACAACTAAAAAGTCGATAGATGCTTTTACGCTAAACGATCTTTATGAAAGATATCGTGAAATTAAAGCAAAAAAAATGCAACAAAAGTACGAAGTAATGCAAGAAGAAAATTTTTTAAAAGACCTTGAAAAAGAACAGATTCAAGAAATAGAAGAGATAAAAAAGGCTGTAGACGAGCATGCCATCGAGTTTGATTTTAGACCGGAAAAAACAAAAAAATTAAAAGTTGGCGATCTAATGAAACTGGTTTTAGAAAAAATAAAAGGAAAGAAAAAAGAAACTAAAGAAAGCACAAGCGTCACCGAAGCAATAAATGAAACAACAAATCAAAACATACAAAATGGAAGTTAAGATTTTAAAACAAGATAAAAACTTGCTTGAAATAGAGCTGGATAATTTAACAATTGCCGAATTTCTAAGAAACGAATTGTGGCAGGATAAAGCTACAGAGCTAGCAGTATGGAAAAGAGATCATCCATCAAAAAACCCTGTACTTATTTTAAAAACAAATGGAAAAAGCGCAAAAAAAGTTTTGGAAGACACTATAGAAAGACTTCGTGAAAGAAATGATAATCTTCTGAAAGAATTTAAAAAAATTAAATAAAAAATAGAAAATTTCTAAAATGAAACGCTCCTCAAGACGTTGGAAAAAAAGAGGACAAATGCGTTGGAAGTGGCAGCGCAAAAGAATGAAAAGAGAAAAACGCAAAAGAAAACAAAAAAGACTGGCTGCCGCTTAAACATCGTAGGTAATCATCGAAAACTATAAAAATCGTCAAAACTTCCTCCTAGAAGGAGGAAAGCATGACGCAAGGCAATTTGCTCGTAAGTTTTGATCCTGTGCATGAGGAGTCTGCGAAAGCCGAAATTCTTGGCTTGCTTAAAGAAGCAAAGCAAGAAGCAAAAATCATAAGCGCTTCTCAAGGCTTGGCAGAGGTCTCGGTAAAGGACGCAAGAAAAGCTATAAAAAGCTTATTAGAAATTGCAAAGAAAAACATCGACAAATTCAAGTATACTTTCAATTGGTGGCCAGTAGACAAGTGGTGTAAAGCAGAAATAAAAGAAATGCAGAATGTCATAAAAAAATTGCAAGAAGGAATCAAAAAAGACGAGAAATGGAAGATGGATCTGGTAAAGAGAAAGACTGTAAAAGATTACGGTAAGGACTTAATCATAAAACTTACAGACGTCATCGACAAGCCGAAAGTCGATCTAAACTCGCCTCAAAAAATAGTGAAAGTAGAAATCGACGGTGAAAGAGCTGCAATTTCTCTACTAACTCCAGATGAAATTCTAAGCGTACCAAAGTTTAAGAGATAGCATATCAACAAACTGCTTTCAACTGCTTCCAAGCAACTTAAACTGAGATCAAAATAACAAAGGTAGTCTGCTTTAAGCCAGACTGTAAGCATTCATAAAGCATTCTAGCCGATGCACAAAGAAACCACGTCAGTTAAAACCGAAAAATTTATAAATCCATTAGTTTCTTGCCATCTATTTATAAGAGAGGTAAAAATGCCAAAAAAGAAAAAGAAAAAAGAAGAGGAAGAACTCGAAGAAGACGAAGAGTTTGAGGAAGAAGAGGACGAAGAAGAATTCAGTGACGAACCAGAGTCCGAAGACATAGAAGAAGACTTCTCGGATGAAGAAGAATTTTAGTTTTTCTTTTTTTGTTTTTTTTAAAATTTTGCTTTCTAGAATAAAATTTAAAAAACATTTTTTATTTTTACTAGCATGCGCCAAGAAAGAGAACTAGAAATACTGAAGTTCTGGAAAGAAAACAAAATTTTTGAAAAGCTTAGAGCAAAAAACAGTAAAGGAAAAAGATGGAGCTTCATAGACGGACCAATAACCGCAAACAACCCTATGGGAGTCCATCATGCATGGGGTCGAACTTATAAAGATCTTTTTCAAAGATTCAAAGCTATGCAAGGCTTCAACCAGAGATGGCAAAATGGCTTCGATTGTCAAGGATTATGGATAGAAGTCGAGGTAGAAAAAGAGAAAGGCTTCAAATGTAAAAAGGACATAGAAGCTTTTGGCATTGCAAATTTCGTTGAAGCATGCAAAGAAAGAACAGAAAGAATGGCAAAACTAATTACAGAGCAATCTATACGTCTAGGTCAGTGGATGGACTGGGAAAATAGTTACTATACTCACAGCTTTAAAGCAAACGACTACAAATGGTTTTTTATAAAATATTGTTACGAAAAAGGTTGGCTTTATAAAGGAATAGACGTCGTTCCTTGGTGTCCGAGATGTGAGGCTGTAGAATCAAAGCATGGTCTGGCTACTGAAGGCTACGCGGAAAGAGAAGACAAAGCGGTTTACGTAAAATTTCCTGTAAAGAACAACAAAGGAGAAAGTAAAGAATTTTTTCTTGTATGGACAACAACGCCATGGACATTGCCGGCAAATGTCGCAATTGCTGTAAATCCCGAAATTTTTTATGTGCGTGCAAAAAAAGACGATGAAATTTTTATTTTAGCTGAAAACTTGGCTAAAAAAGTTTTAGGAGATTTCGAAATTATTGGAAAAGTTTTAGGAAAAGATCTAGAAGGCATGCAATATGAAATGCCGTACAAAGACTTGGATCCACAAAAAGCTTCGATTGTAGCGGGCTCAAGCCTCGAAAGCGATGAAGGAAAAAAAGTTCCAGCACCGCACAAAGTTGTTTTGTGGTCTGAAGTAAGCAGCGAAGAAGGAACAGGCATAGTGCACATCGCTCCAGGATGCGGACCAGAAGACTATCAACTAGGAATTCAATACAAATTACCGGCTATTTCGCCTTTGAACTCGCAAGGTAGATACATAGAAGGATACGATTGGCTTACTGGAAAATACGCTTTTGAAGCCAACGAAGAAATAATAAACGACTTGAAAAAAAGAAAATTTTTGTTCAAAGAAGAAAAATACAAGCATAGTTATCCGCACTGCACAAGATGTCATACGCCCGTAGTTTTTAGGCTTGTTCCAGAATGGTACATATCTATGAAAGAAATAAGAAAAAAACTTATAGAAGCAAATGAAAAAATCAGATGGATTCCAGAATTTGGCAAATTTTATGAGAAAAACTGGCTCGAAAGCATGGGAGACTGGCTTTTCTCGAGAAAAAGATATTATGGACTTGCAATGCCTATATGGGAATGCGAAAATTGTAAAGCAATCGAAGTAATAGGTTCTGCCGAAGAGCTAAAAAAGAAAGCTGTCAAAGGAATAGAGCACTTTACAGAACATAGAAGACCAGGAGTAGACAAAGTTTTGCTAAAGTGCAAAAAATGTGGTAGCTTTATGCATAGAGTTCCCGATACTGTTGATGTTTGGATGGACGCTGCACTTGTTCCTTTCTACACTCTAGACTGGCTCAAAAACAAAAAATACTTCAATCAATGGTATCCTGCGGATCTTGTTGTCGAATGCGGTCCTGGTCAATATCGGTTGTGGTTTTTCTTTATGCTACTTGCAGGTGTCGTGCTGACAGGAAAGCCCCCTTTCAAAAACGTTTTTACTTATGAACTTGTTAAAGATGCCCAAGGACGTGAAATGCATAAAAGTTTGGGAAACGCGATATGGCTCGATGAGGCTATAGAAAAGATCGGAGCAGACGCTTTGCGTTACTTGTATGTTAAAGCAAACCCTCACAAAAACTTATGTTTTAGTTTTGACCTTGCAAAAGATGCCGAAAGAGCATTAAAAATTTTAGAAAATGTTGGTCGTTATATTCTTGAAAATTTGCAATCAGAAATAAAGCAAAAAAAATTGCAACCAGAAGATTTATGGCTTCTAAGCAGACTAAACTCTTTAATAGAAGAAGCCACCGAAAACTTGGAAGAATACAAACCAGATTTTTATCTTAAAGCTGTAGAAAATTTCTTAGTTTCTGATTTGTCTAGAACTTACATTCAAATAGTGCGTGAAAGAGTTCAACAAAAAAGCGAAACAAGAGACGCTGCTTTATACACTTTATGCGAAGCTTATTTAACTGTTTTAAAGCTCCTCGCTCCTACAATTCCTTTTACTACAGAATATATTTTTCAACAATTCAGAAAAAAACTTAAGCTAGAAGAATCTATACACTTATGTGAATGGCCAAAAGCAGATAAGAAAAAGATAAATAAAAAGCTAGAAGAAAAATTTGATATAGTCAAAAAAATAATCGAAAAAGCCTTAGCACAAAGATCTAAAAGCCAAATAAGCTTGAGATGGCCTCTCAAAAAAGTAAAAATAGAAACAAACGCCGACTTGAGCGATTTGCTCGACATAATTAAAAAACAAGTCAATGTCAAAGAAGTCGAAATTAAAAAAACAAAAACTGAAGAACCAAAAGTCGAACTGGAAACAGAAATGACAAAGGAACTAGAAGAAGAAGGTTATCTTCGTGAAATCACGAGATTAATACAGGAAGCAAGAAAAAAAGCAGCTCTCAAAAAAGGACAGCTAATTGGTTTGCAAATTAAGTGCGACAATTATTTAGAAAATTTAATAAAAAAGAACGAAAAAGAAATTAAAGAAAAAGTAAACGCCTCCTCTATAAAATTTGAGAAAGGAGCAAAATTAAGATTGAAGAAAATGATAAAAAGTCATGAAATCGAAATTTATTTTTAATTTTTCGTCGTTAAATCAAATTCAAAAACCGAAAATTGAACGAAAGCTTTAAATACTGAAATTACCTAAGAAAAGCAGTTTACCATACTTAAGTTGTAAAAAATGATTGTGAAAGAAGACTTTTTGGGAAGGCTAAGAAAACTTTTCGGACTTAATTTGTACGAAGTCAAGGTATGGACTGCTTTGCTTTCTCGAGGCGTCAGCACAGCGGGAGAACTTTCCGATATTTCTGGTGTTCCAAGAAGCAGAACTTACGACATTCTAGAAAGCCTAGAAAAGAAAGGATTTATCGTGATGAAACTCGGAAAGCCGATAAAATTCGTTGCTTTAAGGCCAACAGAAGTTGTTGAAAGAGTTAAGAAAAATTTCATAAAAGAGGCGCAAGAAATGGCGAAAAGGCTTGATGAAATAAAAGGAACAGAAGTGATGAACGAACTGAACGCGATTTTTTCTCAAGGAATAAAGTATGTCGATCCAACAGAGCTTATAGGAGCAATCAGAGGAAGAACAAATTTATACAACCATCTCGAAATGATAATAAAAAATGCAGCAAAAGAAGTAACTATTGCGACAACAGAAGAAGGACTATGTAGAAAGTTTGAGAGCTTGAAGGCTGCACTCGCAAAAGCGAAGAAAAAAGGAGTCAAGATAAGAATAGCTGCACCGATAACAGAAAAAAATTATAAAATTGCGAAAGATCTTGCAAAAATAGCTGAAATAAGAAGTGGTAAAATGAATGCGAGATTTGCACTTGCAGACAATAAAGAAGCGATGTTTATGATACTGAACGATGAAGAAGTGCACTCCAATTATGATACAGCCATTTGGGTCAATAGCCCTTTCTTTGTGCAAGCTTTGAGCAGCTTATTTGAAGAAAGCTGGAACAAGATGACGCCTTTGCAGAAACTCAAAATTAAGTAGCTACAAAAAGAGGTACACAAAAATTGAAAACCAAAGTAGTCCGTCAAAATCTTGAAGCTATGAAAATGTCAAAGAAGGAAAAAACGCAAGACGAAAAGCCAGGAGTCTTTTTTAAAGCTTATTTTATTATTCTTATAATCTTCAGTGTTTTGGGAATAATCGATGCGCTTTTCGTTAGCGGAAGAGTCAACATCTTTTCGCTCTACGAAAGACCCGCTTTCTCTTTCCTTATAATTGCATGGGTTTTCTTCATGTTGCTTTTTGAATTGGCCTTTCTTGTTTTAAGCATCATTGCCGTATTTAAATTTATAAATAAGAAAATTTATTTAGCTTTAACAGCGCCAATACTTCATTTTGCTTCACTTATCTTGTTCGCATCTTTTGGTTTATTTAGAATTGCCTTTACTCCAGAAGGATTTATTCGTCCAATAATTTCAATATCCTCGGCCTTTGTCAATATTTTTCTTCTTGTATTTTCCATTTTTATTTTGATAAAGTACAAATAATTTTTCCGACCAAGTAGCTAGGGGTTGCATTCACAATTCTCAATTCAACCATTTTTCCTAAAAAATTTTTTTCCGAAGCAAAAACTATTGGCTTGTAATTCATGCTTCTTGCAATCCAAGTGTTTTGAAAACCTTTTTCGTCTACAAGCGCTTTAAAATTTTTGCCAATAAACTTCTTGTTTTTTTCAAGAGCAATTTTCTTGCATAAAGAACTCAATTCGGTAGCTCTTTTTTTTATGATCTCGCTTGCTAGTTGTTTCATTTTTCTTGCTTTTGTCATCGGCATCGACCAGAATTTTGATACATTCACCACATCCGGCTCGAGCTTTTCCATAGCATGCAATGTTTCTTCAAAGTCATCGTTTGTTTCTTGAGGGAATCCTACTATAATGTCCGTGCTTATCGTTATTTCAGGAATTTCTTTTCTAAACTTGTTTATAATTTTAAAAAAATCTTCAACGCTATATTTTCTATTCATCAATTTCAAAATACGATTGCTTCCAGATTGTAATGGTAAATGTAAAAATTTGAACATTTTTTCATTTTTATATTGCTCTATTAAATCATCGAGAATAGGCAAAACATGATTCGGGTTCATCATCCCCAAACGCAAGAAAAATTTATGTTTCAAAGAAAAAATTTTTTCGAGCAATTCGGGCAGCTCTTGCTTTCCACGATCAAGCCCATAGCAAGCATTGTCTTGACTCGTGAGCCAGATTTCTTTGCATCCGGCCATCAAATCTTTTTCAATGTTTCTTAAAATCTGCTCTTGCGGATAAGAAAACAAACCTCCTTTTGCAAATCTAACATAGCAATAACTGCACTCTCCCAAACACCCAGAAGCGATTTGAGTTATTCCTACAAAAGGATTCTTTCTCTTTTTAGGCAGACCCAATTTGATTTCTTTTTCTTTTTCAATAAATTCTGCATTCCTTCCTTCCATCAAAGCCCTAACAGCGTTTAGAATCTTTGTAATATTATGAACGCCAACCAAAGCTAAAACGCAATTCCTATTGGTTGATCTAACAATTTCTTTTATTTTTTCTTTTTCAACATCAACCATACATCCAGCTACAATAAGTTTTGAAAATTTTTTGCATAATTCTTCAATTCTAGAACACATCCTTTGTTCTGTAGGACCCTTAACGATGCAAGTATTGATCAAGGCAATTTCTGCAATTTCAGGATTGCCCGTAACATTAAAACCGGCTCTTTCCAGTAAGCCAGACATAATTTCTGTGTTGTTTTGATTTGCGCTACAGCCAAAAGTTTCGATATAGATATTCATGTCAAAAATTGTCAGGGAAAATATAAAAAATTAATTTATAAAAATTACTATCACAAAATAGTAAAAATTTATAAATTGCTTTTCATTAATCGAATCATGGAAAATGAAGAAAAAGTGATTTTGTTCGTTTATGATACAGAAGGAGAAAAAGAAAAGGCTATTATAGAAGCTCTCGAGTGCAATGGATACACAATAAAGACTACAAAAAATTACAGCTTGGCCTTACAAGAAATTAGAAAAATGAAAAAGAAAAAATTAATCATTCTTGTGAAAGATCTTTTTTCTGGCTTGTCTTCTTCGATATTTTTAGAATCAATAAAAAGAGACGAGTCTAACAAAATGCCGGTTATTTTTTTATATCGGCATAGCAATTCAAGCTCTTTCGAAAAAAATATCGAGGCTTCTTTTCCATACTTTTCTTTTAATATAAAAGATTTGATCGACAAAATCGAAGAATTATGGAAAGAAAAATATTTGAAGAGTTAACCTACATTCTTTCGATGGTCTCGATACCCAACAAGCGTAAAGATTCTTTCAAAACAATTCTCGTCGCTTGAACCATCGCCAATCTTTGATCTTTTTCGCTTGACTTTAGCACAGGGCAAGAATGATAAAACTCGTTAAAAATTTGTGCCAACCGATAGGAATAATTTGCAATCAAACTAGGATCCAGTTCTTTTTTTGCTCTCTCGACTGTTTCCGGAAAGTTAGACAACATTTTTATTAGCTTTATTTCTTGCTCTTTTAGGCTTTTAATTTTAAATGCTATTTTCTTTTTCTTGCTTTTTCTAATTATCGAAGAAGCTCTTGCATAAGTGTAAAGCAAATAAGGACCGGTATCGCCTTCAAACCTTATAATTTCATTCTCATTGAAAACTATCGTTTTTTTCATGCTTTGCGAAAGCATTGCATATTTGATTGCAGAAAGAGCTATTTTTTTAGCTCTTCGCTCTAGCTCTTTGCTTCTTAATTTGGCCCTTTTCCTAATTTCTTCTTTAGCTAGCTCTATTAGCTTTTTCAAAGTGTCTTCATAAAGAACAACTTCGCCTTCTCTCGAAGCCATCTTTCCGCCAGGAAGAATCACAAGCTCGTAAGACACGTGCTTTTCTTTTTTTGCTATGTCCGGCAATATTATTTCTAGCGTCTTTATTAATTGCTTGAAATAAAAATTTTGTTCGGAGCCTACAATATGCAATATTTGATCCGGATTGTATTCTTTATTTTGTAAAATCGCAAGAGCGAGATCTTTCGTCGAATACAAAGGAGTGCCGTCCGATTTTAAAAGTAAAAAAACGCCAAGTCCGAATTTTTCAAGATCCATTACTATTGCTCCTTCGCTTTTTTTTGCAATCCCTTTTTCAAGCAGTTCTTTTACAATTTCTACACCTTTCCTTTCCACTTCGCTTTCAAAATAAAATCTATCGAACTTAACATCAAAATCCGGATAAACAACTTTTTCAAAATAATCCAAGCTCCATTGCCTAGTTTTTTTCCATAGCTTTACAAGTTTTTTGTCTCTAGCATACAATCTTCTGTTGATCTCGTCAATTTCCTTTGCAATTTTTTCGTTCTCTGCAGCCTTGCTTGCTTTTGCATAAACAATCCCCAACCAACTTCCCTTGTTTTTCTTAGGAACTTTCAAATTGAGTTTTTTCAAATTCATCAAACCCCAAAGGGTTTTCGCAACATGCATTCCTATGTCGCCTTGATAGTTTACTCTTATAACTTTACATCCATTTTTTTCCAAAATTCTAGAAATGGATTCGCCAAGGCAAATGTTTCTGGTATGCCCTATATGAAAAGCCTTGTGCGTGTTTGCATGACAAAACTCCGTCATAATTTTCTCTTTGCAATTCCCGTTGCCATATTTATTCTTCTTTTCAAGTATTTCGCTTAGAATATTTTCTGCCATTATTTCTTTATTGATAAAAAAATTCACATAACCTTGTAAAGCGACCACTTTCTCTATTTCTTTTGTCGGCTTTATTTTTTTGGCCAATTCCTCGGCAATTTCCGAAGGGCTTCTCTTCAAAACGCGAGCCAAAGAAAAACAAGGGAAAGCAAAATCTCCATAAGCCTCTTTAGGTTTTTCAAGAACTATTTCCTCTTTTTTCAAATTAAAATCTTTCAGCGCCTTAGCAATAATATCTTTTATCTTTTCTTCAAACATAATTCACAAAAGAAAGAGAAATTTAAAAAATTATGCCTACTCGATTTTCGTCGATAACAATTTCCAAAATGGCCGTTAGATTTAAATACTCTCCAACTTTATAAAGCATATGAAAATAGAATTAAAAGAGAAGCCACAAGAGAACGCGGTAATAATCGAAGGATTCCCGGGTTTTGGTTTTGTTAGTACCATAGCTACACAATTTTTAATAAAGCACTTGAATGCAAAGCCGATCGGAAGAATTGTTAGCGAAAAACTAGAGCCTATCGCAACCATCCACAACAATGAAGTGCTAGATCCTTTACAGATTTTCTATGCAAAAAAAGAAAATCTTGTTATTGTGCAAGCTTTGGTTCCTGTAGACGAGTTAGAATGGGAGATTGCCGATACAATTTCAGAACTTGCTAAAAAAATCAAAGCCAAAGAGATAATAGGTTTGGAAGGCGTCACCTCTTCTTTCGAAGGAAAAGAGTCCAAAGTTTTTTTCTTTTCTAGAATAAAGGAAAAAAGAAAACTTTCTGAACAACTAAAAATTCCTCCGCTTCAAGAGGGAATAATAATAGGAGTAACCGGAGCATTGTTAATGAAAAAAGATATTCCTTTATCGTGCTTTTTTGTCGAAACTCATTCGAAGTTGCCAGACAATGCCGGAGCTGCAAAACTAATAAAAACTTTGGATGCTTATCTCAACCTAAAGGTAGACTACAAGCCTCTACTGGAAAGAGCAAAAGAGTTTGAAGATAAATTGAAAAAAATTCTATCACAAATAACAACTACAAAAGATCAAAAAGAAAAAAAAGAACTAACTTATATGGGTTGATTGCTATTTAGCTCTCTTTTGCTAGTTCTTGTTCTTTTGTTTGCTCGCTTTCTGTTTCTTCCAAAATGGCCTCGATCGCTGCTTCCGCTTCTGGCTCTAAAAGCTTTCTACGAATTTGAAAAGTAGAAGCAATATCGATAATGTATTTACCTTCTTCGAGCTTATAGATTATAGGCCTTCGTTTGAAAAGACTCACCAAGTCGAGTTCGAATTTTCCGGGCTTTCTAATGCGAATCGATTCAAGATTCAATATAATTGGTTTTTCTACGTCCGGTCCCACAAGAGCCTTAACATCTTTAACAATTTCTTCTCTCTCTTTTGCCGTCAATTTTTCTATTTTTTCTATCATGCTCAAATCGTCTTCACGAAAAAAGAAAAAGTAATGCGAACCGCAAGGACATCCTTTAAGAATTTCTGGAGCAGTGCTCGGATATATTTTACCACACCTAACACATCTGTGTGCCATAAGTAGTGAAAAAGTATAAAATATATAAACTTTGTTATCTCAAAAGCAACAATAAAATTTGTTTTTATTTTCTCAAGAAAAGTTCGAGTTTTGTAGGATCTTTCTTAATTTCTTTCACAATTGCAGCAGGTCCGACAATCGTAAAAACATCGCGGTCGCCAAGCAAAGCTGCTGCAAGCTTCTCGCGAAAGTTTTTGAAAAAACCAAGATTTTTTGCCTTAGGCACAAAAGTTGCAAGCTCGATTCCTTTAAACTTGGATGACTTGCTTATTTTTTTCATCGCCTCTTGTATCAAATCTGCCTCTTCCTCATGACTCAGTTTTCCCTGAATCAACAAAATTTTGTCATGACTAACCGCTTCTATCAGTTTCTTCACTCTTTGATAGCTCGACAAATAAGCAATTTCTACATATGGAATAAATTGTAATGCGAGTTTCATTTTGCTTTCTTTATAAGATTGAAAAGAGATTCGTAAAATTCTTCCATGTTTCTACCGAATTTAGCACTAAGGCCTACAACGTCATACTCTGGAAAAGCGGCCTCTACACGCTTAACATTTGCTCCTTTAAGATCTATCTTGTTGGCAACGATCAGCACAGGAATTTTTCTAGCAACAAGATTGCCTACTATGGTTATGTTTACTTGCGTATATGGGTTTTTTGTAGCATCCAAGACAACAACAACGACGTCCATATCGTCGAGCCATTTTATTGCTTCGATAACGCCCTTGGTAGCTTCTCTAGCTCTTTTCTTTGCTTCTTTCTCGCTAAGCCCATAATGCAAAAAATCTTCATAGTCTATTTTTGTCGCTATTCCAGGAGTGTCTATAAGAGTAAAATCAATTTCTTTATTATTATGCTTTACTTTTACTTCCTCTTTGAATTGCACTTCTCTTGTTTCGTGCGGGATTTTGCTTACCGTTCCGAGCTCTTCGCCAGTCCAGTCTTTACATATCCTATTTGCCAAAGTTGTCTTGCCACTGTTTGGAGGCCCATAAAAGCCAAGCTTTATTTTTCTTTTTACTCTAAACAAATTATAAAAAATTCTTTTAATAAAATTCGGAATAATTCTTATCACCATTTTCAAATTTTTATTTAAAAGCAGAAATGCTTATAAAGTTTACTGTCTATTTGAAAATTTAAATGAAAGAAAAATTGTTGTATAAAGGAAAGGTAAAAGATGTTTATGATTTAAATGATAAATTAAAATTCAAATTTTCAAATAGGATTTCTGTTTTTGATCAGATAATTCCAAATGAGATTAAAGTCAAGGGAGAAGTGCTTTGCAGAATTGCAAAATTCTGGTTTGAAAAAGTTGAAGATAGAAAAATTTGTAAAACACACTTTATTGACAATACCTGTAAAAATGATGAGATGATAGTTAAGAAAACAAAAGTAATTCCATTAGAATTTATAGTAAGACATTATAATGCTGGAAGTTATTATAAAAGGTATAAAGGCAAATATGGAGAAAAGCTTTCAGAACCAGTATTTGAAATAACAACAAAATTTGAGAAATATGATAGGCTTCTGACAGAAGATGAAGCATTGAAAATTTCAAAGTTGAAAAAACATGATCTTGAATATATAAAAGAAATCTGTTTGAAAATTGACGAAATGATTCAAGAAGAAATAGATAAGAGAGGCTTGATTCATGTTGATGGCAAGAAAGAATTCGGCTTGCTTGACAATGAAATTTTGCTGATAGATACATTTGGAACTCCCGATGAAGACAGATTTTGGGATAAAGATGAATATGAAAAAGGAAATTTTGTTGAATTGAGCAAGGAATTTGTAAGGCAATATTATGAAAATTTAATGTTTGTATGTCCAAATTGCAATGAAAAATTTTCATATAGGGACTTTTTATATGCACAAAGAGAAGCTAACTTACAAGAACCATTAATTCCACCTTTACCAGATGAAAAAGTTAAAGAGGTTGAAAATTTATATAAAACAATGTATGAAAGGATTACTGGAATGAAATTTTGAGACTTGTGGTTCATATTGATTGTTTTTCTGCATATGCGTTTTCTTTTGTCTTCATGATTGCATAAGCCTACTCGAACTCGACATCAGAAGGCAAAATTACAATGCACGAATCTTGCTGCTTGCCACCATTGCCACAGCTATCATAGCATTTCACATACCACGGCTCTGAACGCCATTCTGTGCTATGCTCTAAACCGTTTGTTGTTGAGAATTTTATTGCTTGCAACCAGTGTTTAGCGTCGAAATCGCAACCTTGGCCAAGGCTACGATAAGCACATGTAGCATTTTCATCGGTTCTTAAAACAAGTCGCGATCCTTCTTTATAGATTCTTGTTATTTTCGGCTGCGTTTCGTCAATAATAACGTTAAAACGAGTGAGGTTTTGCACAATATTTGCAGAATCTCTGCATGCTATCTCAACAGTATTTTGACCAATGCTAACTTCTATTTCAGTTTCGTGATTTATATCATTTGTCTCAGTAAAGATGTTCCATGCCGAATCAGAAGGTTTCTTCCAATAACATATTGCACGTCCGTTGTTTGCTCCTTCGGCTGTCTTAACTTTTAGTGTTGTTCTTGACACAGATCCTGCTGTACAACCACTGACAATTGCACCATTTTCAGGTTCGATTGAAACAATAAGTAAAGCCGGTGCCGGGAAAAGTTCAACAACGTAACTTTCTGGCATAACGTTGTTCATAGTATCTTTACATCTTAAATAGAAGAAATTAGCAGTTTCTGGTCGCAATCCTGTAAGATTCGTCTTTCCCTCAAAATTAATACCAACTAAATTTGTCACATTAAATTCATTACTCATCTGTTCATATGGCACATCTTGTTTGGCCCATCTGCAGACTGCAGGTTCGTTGGTATAAACATATAACTGCAGATACTCGACCTTTCCTATGCTCGAACCAGTTTGTGGCGATGTTGCAATTATTTTTGGCGCAATAATGTCTGGTTCCTCGCAAACACTAAATATAATATGATCAATATCTGCCTTGTTGCCGTTTCTGTCTCTGCATCGATAATAAATTGTATGTGAACCGTTTTGCAACGGAGTGAATTTAGTTTCGAATATGTGCTCATGCCAATAGCCATTATCTCCGAAATAGGCGGGAGGATTATCAAAGTTATCGAGTCCTACTTGACTATCTAAATTCAATATGCATTGAGCTCTCTCGTCTGTTGTCACATTGAATATTATTGGCATCCACGGCTTAACGCAAGATAAAGTTTCTTGGCAATTGTAATCTATATTCTCGATTTTTTTCTTGCACGAAATGTATCTTGGAGCTATAGTATCATCTCTATCCTCCCAAAAACATTTTCCGGTGTCGCTATTAAATACACATGCTTGACCTAAGCTAGAACATCTTTCCTCGTTGCAAGGTCTTAAAGGATCTTCATTGCACTTATAACAATTCTCACCACCAGGAGGCGCTTGCCATGGTAAACATTTAAAATCATAATAAATATACCGCTCTGACACTCCAACAAAAGCTCCTGCACTCAAACTAATTTTTTCATAAGTATTGGCTTTTAACTCAGGATCTTCCAAAGTTTCTTTAAGCGTTCTTCCTCCCACCCACAACAGCTTTTCAACATCTCCCCATCTCGTTAATGAAATCCCTGAAGTGGTTCTTACATTTACAATATTATTATATGCTCCACACTTTCCTAAACTTCTACAGCGTTTTGCCATAGCAATACTCCAATTTCTTTCTCTGTCGACAGGCTCAACGTCCTTTTTTGGATCAGCTCCTCCGATCTCACAGTTTTCTTTGCAATCCCAACCAGCTCCAGGAAGCCACTCCCACTTGCTTTCATGTACAATGCCGAAATAA
>JAWANM010000009.1:0-29712 GCA_038895375.1 Candidatus Pacearchaeota archaeon
ATTTTATGAATGCGATAGTAAAAATAATTTTAGGAATAATTTTGATAGTAATACCATTGATTTTAGCGATAACTTTTGCCTCTTGGGGAAAAGCCGTCATCGAACTTTTAAAAGGTGCAGTAATCATACTTATAATTGCCGCAGGAATTGTTCTGTTGATTATAGGAATAAGCGAGCTTTCGAGCTAGAAGCAAGAAGCAATTTTTAATTACACTTTGATGGAAAAATTAATTAATTCTCGTTGCAATATTTTTATATGCAGGAATTATGCATCAAGTGTAAAGGTAGAGGATTTTGCGGCAAGCCTTGTATGATTTTACAATCATTAAAAAAATTTCAACCGAAAGTAAATCTTGAGTTTTCTGGAAGTTCACCGCCAGAAGTTTTTGTTGGTCGTTATGGCTATCCGCATGTTTTTTCGGGCATTCTTGCTCCGCCAGAACATCTCGATTCTAGAGACTTCAGTATGCCGGAGCTATGGTATAGCAAAGGCAAGAGCATTTTAGACATTTTAAAAGCGAGATCGAGGATGATTTACTCAAGATTCATTGCCGACGTAAGAAGCAAAAGAGAAAACAAACTGAAAGAAAAGATGCAAGAACTTGCTCTTGCAAATAGGCCAACAGATATCAATGTAAAACTAAAGAAGAAGCCGAAAATTAAAATAGAATTAGATAGACATATAGCAATCGTAGCAAATCCAGCTCCTTTGAAGCAGATCAGCATAGAATCGAATGTAAGTGTCGAGAGAAAAGTGGAATATCTTGCCAATGATACAGATGTCAAAGCAGAAGAAGCTCTCATCGAACTTTACAATACGAATATTCCCATTTCAAGCTTAATCAAACTTTTAACAGCCGGTTTGCTAGGATTGAAATTTCAAAGAAAGCTTGTTCCGACGAGATGGGCCGTTACTGCAACAGACAGCATAATAAGCGATTATTTGCTTGAAAATGTAAGACACTATCCACAAATTCAGGAATATTGTGTTTTTAATGCAGATTATTTAGGGAATTATTATAATATTTTGCTCATGCCGGGATGTTGGTCTTTCGAGGTAATAGAAATTTCAACAAAAGGTTATTTCGGAGCTGGCGATTTTGCTAGTTGGCATGATTACGAATTTTTTCAAGGAAGAAAGAATTATGCTTCTAGCGTCACCGGAGCTTATTATGCAAATAGACTGGCTGTGGCCGAGTATCTTGAAAGAATTAAAAAGCAAGCTTCTTGCATAGTGTTTCGTGAAATTCGTGAAGAATATTGGGCACCGTGCGGCGTGGGAATTTTACGCGAATGCTGTAGGGCTGCTCTGCAAAAAAAACCGGAAATTTTTAACAACATAGAAGATGCTTTAAACTCGATCAAGTCGAGACTGAAAATACCTATAGAACTTTTCTTGAAGAAAAGCAAACTGTTGAAAGAAATGAAAGAACAAAAAAGATTGAAAGAATTTTTGAAATAAATTTTTTATAAATTTTTTTTCCAGAAATCAATTTCTTTTAAAACTTTTTCAGGAGTCAAGGCTTTCAATTTTTTTATTAATTGCTTGTCTTCGAGCATTTTTTCGCTTAAAGGCACACAAATGCCATTTATGCTTTTTTCCTTCTTAACGGGATTTTTTTCAAAGTGCAACGAAAACGGAGCTCTAGCCAGCTTGCCGGAAGGCGTTTGACTCGGATCGAGAACTATGCAGTTTTTTTGTTTTTCGTGACCTCCTATGACTTTGATTTCTGTGCTTCTCGAAATTTCCTCGGCCCATCTTCCGATGAAGCTTTCTAAAGGCTCGGCTTTGGAGTAAGCGAAATATTTATTGTAAGTCTCCAAAGTGATGCTTCTTTTTAGCATGAGATAAACGTGAAAACTAGAGCCTGTCCATAAGACTTTTATTGAATAATTAATCAAGTTGTTCAGTGCTTTGTCTTGTTTTATAAGCTCTATTAACTTTTTTGTAACTTCCAGTGCGCTTTCTGAGCTCAAATTTACTCTATCAACATCGATAAAAATTCTGTCCAACTGCTTGCCTTGTCCTTCTTTATTGCAAGCGTAAAAAAAATCGATGCATTTGTCGGGAGGAAAATAAAGCCAAACTTTTGCTTGCAATTTGCTTAATTTGTTTTGTTTTATAGCTTCTTCCCTTTGCATTTCAGCTCGAATTTTGAAAAATTCTTCATTGAGTTCTTTCGAGCATAGTTCTTCGATGAAAAGCGGCTCGTCTTTCGAACCTCTACGAATAAAAAAACCGATTTTGCTCGAAACGTGTATTTTTGAAGCAATTTCTTTGTTTTTTAAAAAATCTACAACAGCCGGGGCTATTTTTGTATAAAAATAAAGCAAATCAAATTTTCCGAATGGCTTTAGGATGTCCATCTTTTTCTGATTTGCTAGCTGTTTCAAATTTATAAAAATTTCGAAAAATCAGACAAGCATAAAGTCGACTCTTATGTTTAATTTATAAGGTGCAATTTCACGAACTTTTTTTATTCTTAAAATTTTAATACTTCTTTTTGCTTTTTTTGCTGCTCGTTCTATTTTTACCTTTACTTTTTCTATATCCTTTTCAAGGACAAAATCATGAAAATGAATTATTGTTCCTTTTTTTGCAAGAAGAAATGCTTCTTGAAGAAAGTCGTACTTGAGCTGTGGTCTTGGCATTACTATTCTGTCAAATCTTTTTTTTAACTTTGCAAGTTTTCTCGCAACTTTTTTTACATCTCCTTGAATTATTTTTACGTTGTTCAATTTGTTAATCTTTACATTTTCTTCAGCATATTTGCAGGCTTCTTTTCCTAGCTCTATGCAAGTAACTTCTTTTGGCTTTGCGTTTTTTGCTATAACAATCGCATAAGGAGCAACTCCGGAAAACATTACAAGAACTTTTTCTCCTTGCTTTACTTGTTTCGCTATTTCTAGTCTGTCTGTGGCCAAACGAGGCGAGAAAAAACAAGTTTTTACATTCAATTTGAAAATGCATCCGGATTCTTTGCACATGGTTTCCTCTAGCGGCAGACCTGCAATAAGTTCTATTTGTTGCTTTCTAAGTTTTCCGTAGTGCTTGCCCTTGCAATAAACTGCTTTAACATTTTTATTCAAGCCAAGCAGCGCATTGCCTATAATTTTTTTCTTTTTTTCAAGCTGTTTTGGAATCTGAATTAAAGCTATGTTGCCAATAACGTCGAAGCTTCTAGGTAAAAATTTCAACTCTTCCTTGTTAAACTCGCCACTATCCTTTAGCAATTCTTTTAGTGTTTTTCTCATAAAAAAGAAAAACTTTCTTTATTTTTAAACTTAACAAACAAAAAGTTTATAAAGTAACTACTTTTAAATTATGAATGAAAAAAATATTAGTAGCTTTATTTGCTTTTATTGCAGGTTTCTCTATAAATCATTTTACAAATTCTTCTGTTTTTCTAGAAAGAATGTATTGGAAGTCCAAATTAGGAAGTGCTATGTCAAAAATCTCGGATCAAGAAAAAAAGATTTCACTGTTAATAAAGAAATTATCTGAAAAAGATAAATATTTTTTATGGTTAGAATCAAAAGTGAGAAACAGACTCGCTTCGGGTTGAAATTTATAAAGATAGTTTAGAGAAAATAATGAATGAATATAATAACTTAAGCGAAGCCGTTCTAAAGTATTTTGAGCTTCAAGAAAAAACAAGCACTATTCTTGATGAGTATTTAGAAAAAACTGGGTTGGATAAATTTTTAAAAAAAGATAGTCAATAAGATTATTTAAGATCTGAAATTACTACCTCGCATGAGCAACGTGCAACCAAAAAATTTATATACTTTTAGTTTAGCAATTAAAACATGAAATTCAATGAAATTCTGTCATACATCTTAACACCGTTTGTAGCTTTTAGTTTTATATACGTTTTAACAAGAGCGCCTACAAAAAGAGTTTCTGAATTAGATAAAAAAGTAAGCCAGGTTGAGAAGTCGCTTTCGCAAATCGATGCAAAATACAATGATTTACAACGGGAAATAGAAAAGCAAATAAGAGAAATAGACACCAAATACAACAGACTCGAAACAAAAATAGAGAATACAAAATGGGAGGCAATTGCTATAGCAGTGAAAGAAGCGCATAATAAAGTTGAAAATTTGAGAGAGGATATAGAAAATTCGCTAAAAAATTATGAAACAAAAAAAGAAGCTAAAGAGAAAAGGAATGAAATCAAAAGATACTTGAAGAACTTGGATAAATATTTATTTAAAAAGTAAAGTATAGGTGTTAAAAGTGCGGTTTTAGATTTTATTTCTTCAATCAATCGGTAGTTTGTACTTTAAAGCAGAATTTAATAAATTTTGAAAATTTCTTTTAGTGTTGTCATCTTAAAGATACTCGAACTCGAGCATTGTTGCATCGTAAGTAGGAAGCTCTTCGACGCGAGCGATTTTAAAGCCAGCTTTTAACAACTCTGGAACGATTTTTTCATTCAATATAATGCGTTTATGTCTTTTGTCGATGTAAATGTTTTTTCTGCTGGTATAACTTTTTTTATATTTTTTTAATTTTTCAATTAATTTTTCAATATTGCCATACATCGCAAAAAGTCTTATCGTTCCTTCTTCTGTTCTTACACTGAAAGGTAAAATTTTACGCAGCTTGAGTCTGTTTTTATATTGAAAGAAATTTTTTGTTTTAGCAGTACATAAATGAATCTTGAGGCCAAGATTTTTGCAAGCTTTCAAAACTTTCATTCCAGCTTCTATAGAACTTTTAACTGTATAGCCATTCGAATCAAGCTTATAATGAGTCATTATATAGTCAAAATTTGTGTCGCTTATTTCAAGTTCGTTCAAATTTACGAAACCTATGTATGGCGAGGCTTTCTTGATAAAAGTAGTAATTTCTCTTACGTGATCCGGGAGCAACGGCATTTCTATACCGATTTGTGATTTTTTCCAGAAAGTACTAGCAAGTTTTATTTTTTCAATTTCTTTTTCAATGTTTTCGATCAAAAAGTAAGGATGGAACCTTATTTCGTCAATATGTTGATGCAATTTTTCCAGTACTTTAAAATTTACTTTATCTGTAGGGACATAAATGTGAATATGAAATTTTTTTCCGAATGCTTTTTTCAAAGCCCGTGCATATTTTAAAGTTCTTCGCATCACTACCAAAGGATCGCCTCCTGTGATGCCAGCTCCTTCTGCTTTACTTTCTTTAGCTTCAAGAATTGCATCTTCAACAGAGCGACATCTTCTTTCATTTGCCCACACTTTGTTTTTGTTTTTTCTTTTATCGCTTAAAGAACAATAAAAACAGTTTCTAGAGCATAAACCAGTAATAAAGAGAACAAGTTTTTTTCCGGCTACGCAAAGCTTGCAGCCTTTTGCCACATCAAAGTCTTTCAGGCAATAAGATTCGTATTTGGTTTTCTTTACTTTCATAAAAAACTAAAAGAAATAAGTTTTATAAATTCTGCTAGTTTATCAGCGCTATTGTTTCATACTTAAGTAAATTATAAACTGCAAGAACTTTTGGAACATAGTTTCTCGTTTCTTTCGGAATTTTTTTTGCAAGATTGATAAGCTCCCACCAGTTGTTGCAATTTGTTCTTTCAATTGCTTTTTTTACTCTAGACGGACCCCAATTGTATGCTGCAAGCGCAAACTCTAGAGGCGTTTCTGTGTTCTGGAACATTTCGTAATATTTTGTAATGTCCTTAAAACAAATTTTTCTTGCAACAAGAGGATTTTTTGCTTCCTTTTCTGTTATTTTATGCTCTTTAATGTTTTCTGGCATCAATTGGTATGAGCCTATTGCTCCTGCTTTACTAACGCAGTTAGGATTTCCGTAACTTTCTACTATTTCAATTGCTGTCAATAAATGAAATAAATCAATTTCATGATACTTTTCTCGAATTTTTTCGATTTTATTCGCGAAATCTTTAGAAAGTTGTTCGAATTGATCATTGTAAGATGAAATTCTTTTTTCTATTCTTTTTAGTGCGTTGTAAAAATCTCTAGTATTTGAGTAGAAATCTTCCCATTTGGCTACTTTTTCATTGTACGTGCTACTCAAATAATCAAATTTTTGATCTAATCGTTGTTCTAAACAAACACTATACGTTTGTTTTTTATTTTTCTCTAGTTTTTCGTAGAAATTGCAGGGTAAAGAAAAGATAAGTGCTGCTATGATAGTTTTGAATATGCTATTTTTGTTTGGAAGCCTCATTTTTTTCAAAATTAAAATTTTAAATTTTCTACAGAAAGAGCAAGAGTTTATAAATTTTTCGATTTTTTTACTATTATAGAATTACAACAAAAAGCACTATTTTATAAAGTAGGCAATGGCCTCTTCGATAGAACCGACCTCGATTACTGTTATATTTGCTTCTTCGCTAACGTTAATGCGTTTTGGTACTTGCTCGATGCTACAAAATTCTGCGGGTCCTATTTTTTCACAATGCTTCCTCGTTTCATAAACAACTTCACGACTTTGAAGCAAAGGAACTAAAAACAAGTTAGCACCGCCTGCTTTTGCAGCCTTTGCTTTCGCCATAATGGCTGAAACAGGACCTATTGTACCGTCATGATTTATGGTTCCTGTGATTATTACTTTATCACTGAGAGTTTTGTTTTGCAAGGCAGCGATTGTAGCTATTGTTAGCGCAGCTCCTGCAGATTCGCCTCCGATGATGGAAGCGTTTGCATAGATATTGTAAATAATATCATAATTGCTCAAATTGATTTTGGTAATTTCTTGAGCAACTTTTTTTGCGACACGTATGCTGTGCTGTGTGTCTGCCCAAAAAAGCAAGTTGTCTATATCGACAAGAGTTCTACCTTTTCCAGGACGAGCTTCTACTGTTAGCAAGGTTAAAACACCATTCCCTTCGTTGTCGACAGCTGGCAAGTACATTTTTACTGCGTTTTCAGAAATATTGACAGAAAAGAAATATGTTTCTTCCGTTTTTGCTGTTAAATTTTCTGCTTTTTGTTCAGTTTTTTCAGCGATTTTATTGGTTAATGCAAGAATTACGAAAAGAATTACTATAATTGTTACGATTGCGAAAATAATTTTTTTTGCTGAAATTCTTTTTTTCTTTTTTTGCATTTTAAAAATAAAGATGGGCTTGCGCGGACTCGAACCGCGGACCTCTACGTTTCTTTGGTCGGGAGCGAAAGCTCCAGACTCCCGAAAGGGAGGTTATAACTTATCAGCGTAGCGCTCTAACCACCTGAGCTACAAGCCCAAAAGAATTATGTTTTTGTATTTTTAAAATTTTTTGGATTATCTAAAAAACGCCTCGGGTAGGATTTGAACCTACGACCCCACGGTTTCTGACGCTAACAGCCGTGTGCTCTAACCACTGAGCTACCGAGGCATAAAGCTTTGTTAATCGTTTAAAGCAAAGGATATTTTTAAAGATTTAGACTAGTAATTTTTTAGTTCTTCGGTAAGCCTTTCTTGCTCTTTCAAATATTCTTGACTTCTTTCTAGAAACTTGAAAACATTCGAATGAGGCGCTCCACGTATCAATTTTTCTATTGCTTGTGAAGCAAGTTCAACGCTTTCTATTTTACCGATTATACCTACTTTATGACCAGAAATTATAATATGACAACGACTTAGTTCTTGTATGACTCTTTTAGCTTTGCCTTTTTTTCCTATAATTCTCGAAATTACCGTGTTCAGTCTTGAACCATGAGCATAGTTTTTTAGGTCGATAACTTTCAAAACATAGTCCGTATCTTGTAAAAGAAGAGCTGTTTCAACGTTAAAGCCAAGAGCCAAGGCTTCTAAGATTTCCTCGGTAAGGTATTCTTCAACAGCTTTACCAGATGGAGCTTTTATTGTTATATCCTTATTTTTTTCAAGGACTATTTTGCATTTCAATGCTTTTTCGATTTTTGCTATATTTTTCTTTCGTTTGCCAAGAATTCTTCCCAAAGATTTACCTTCATAATGTACTTTCCTCATAAGATAAGTAAAAATTGTGCATATTTAAAATTTAGCAATTTTCAAGCAGTTCTTTCTTTATGTTATACCTTCGCGAGAAATCTTCTTTATAAATTCTTTCTCCTTCTTTGCCGTAATTCTGTATTATTACTTTTCTTCTGACAGCTTCTATGTAGAGCATTCCAAAAATGTCCTTGTCATTTAAGCTGACAAGGCAAGGATTGATGTAATATTTTTCTTCTGATTTTATTTTATCTTTACCTTCAATGCCTTTTTTGTTGTATATTTTTTCAGGATTTTCGAACAAGCTTTTTGGAATTTCAACAAAATAATCGTCATCGCTTTTCCATTTGATTCTTAGTTTTTTGCTTACTTCTTGTATCTTTTTAAAAAATTCGATCTTCTTTTCTAACGTTTCCATTTTCTTATATTGTTATTTTTTTAATCTTTTCTTCTATGCAAATGTATTTATCTTCTTGAGTTGCGTCTCTGCAAACGTGGTAAATTCTGCCATTTTTTCCGAAAGTCTTTAATTCATAAGACGGAAATCTTTTTCCATAGTATATAATGTCAAGACCTCCGTCTTTGATGAACTTTATTACTTCTTGCGGCATGTCTTCTATAGGGCCTTCATATTTTTTTATTTCTTTTTGTAGTATTGGCATTTTATTTTTTATTTTTCCTTGCGGTTCATAGCCCGTTGCTCTTTCAGCCTTTTAGGCTTCATTACTTAAAAATGGCTAAAAATAAATAAATCTTTGTTGTAGAAAAAGCTACAACAAAATAGGAAAGGCATAATAAAGCAAAAAACGAGTTAATTGGTTGCTGCGTTTTATTGCTAAGGGAACCGGTAGTTTTCTTTAGTTCTTTTAGCAATACTTTTCAACCTACCGATTTCTTCTTCTATTTTCTTCGTTAGTAATTCTAACGGTATTTTTTCAAGGTCTTCTTTTGATATCGGGTAGAAGTGCACTTTGTCAAGTTTAAGAATAGTAAGCTCCATCATATCCTAGTTCTACTTTGAGAGTTTCTGCAATCAACAATACCTTTTCCATTAAGCTTACCATTTTTTGCTTTCGTTGTTTTAATCTAGATTTGGAGTGTACTTCTTTATTAGTTCTTCTACCGGTAGGTAAATATTCCATTTCGGTATCTCGATCCACACTTGCGGGTTTATTCCGAAACGTATAGCGTAAGAGTCTCGTAAGGGAAGTACATCTATTTGATAGCGTGGATACCTCCCTTTCCAGTATTTTAAAAGCTCCTCTAGATTTTCTGGTAGATTTTCGCGAAGCTCTTTCGACTTGTTGATTGCTTCTTCTATTCTCTTCACTACTTCTTCTAGCGGCATCCTTTCAAGGCTTTTTTGTGATATAAAGAAGTCGTGCGTTTCGTCAAGACGGCGATAAGGTTTCTGTTTTTCCTGTTTTTCTGTAATCCACACAAGGTAAACTAGCGGCTCGTCTACTGAAGGAATTACGTATACTTCGTAGCCGTGTTTTTCAAAATATTTTACAACCTCCCTTATCATTCCTGTTAGGTTTTGGTTTGCCATTTTTTTGCTTTCTTTATTTAATTTTTGATTCGGCTTACGCTTCGAACAGAAAATGCTATCAGCTGTAATAAATCTTTGTTGTAGAGAAAGCTACAACAAAATTACAACTCCGCTTTCAAGAATCCTTTCTTTTTGAGCCATTCCACTTGGGCCTGACTATATTTCAATAAAATGTCGCCTCTTGTTTCGCCGCCTAGTTCCCAAGGCTCGACCAAAACGACATCGCCCTCGCGAAGCCATAATTTTTTCTTCAATCTACCAGGAACACGGCAATTTCTGGATTTGCCGTCGAGACACTTAACTAGCATGTGATTTCCGCCCAAACGTTGTTCTAAAATGCCTAGGCACTGATTGCCTTTCGGTAATGGGACTCTTATAATTTCCTCTTGCTCTTCTTCCGAGTCTTTTTGCTCTAATTTTTTCGAATTTTTTTTGTAATCCTCGTTATACATGTTTTCAATATAATCCTATATTTTTATAAAGATTTTGAAATTTAAATTCCCCAGGTTGGTTTGCTTTTTCTTTTAATTTCAGCTATCTCCTGAAGCAAAGAAATTTCTTGATTTGTTAAAAATTTTTTGTTTTCTTTCAATTTTTTGAATTCCTCTTCTGTCAAGTCCGAATAAAGCAACTGATTTTCTTTAACCTGTCTTCCGAATGTAACTTTCGGCAAGCTTATCGCTACTTCCTCTCCTTGTGGGGCTTTTTCTATGCTTTTATTTTCTTTTTGAATGCTTTTAACTCTATCGATTTCTTTGTTGTCTGTATTAATCAAAGGAGTATCCGGCTTTAAAATTCCGGCTTCAACTCTTATACCAAAAATAGCAGGTTTGCTTTTCCTAAAGCAACAATTTTTTAAAACAAGCAATTTGCACGGCCATCTCAACTCTTGAAGTTTTTCTCTTTCTATTTCAAGTTCTCTTGCTTTTCTCCATTCTTCGAGTTCTTCTATAAGCTTGTAGATTATTTCGCTTGTAATTATTTTGACTTTTTCTTCTTTTTCTGCCTCTACCGAAACATTGAATCCTAAAATTACTGCATCCAGAGGATTTACTTCAAGATTTGATTTTGCTAGTGCAATATCTTGTTTCGTGATGTTTCCTATTTCGGCTTTTTTTATTTTTATTCCATGTTGTCTCAACAAGAAGACCAAGGCCTCTAATGAGCCGAGAGACTCTGCTTTAACAATAATTCCTTCTTTATCCATTGTAAGAATTTTTTCAAGATCTTGCTTAAATTCTTGCTTTATTTTTTCTAAATCCTTTTCACTTTTTAAAACAACGAAAGGCATTCCAGGAACTATCGCTTGTGTGGCCTCACTAGGTAAACAAATTTTAATTCCAGTGGCAGCGTAAACTTCATCGACTGCTTTATATCCTTTTTTGAATGGTTCGGCTTCGAATAAAGCTCTTATTTTAGTAACTATAGGTTCTTGAAATGTCGAAATTACGATAGAATCTTTTTTGCTTAGTTTACCATCGTAAAGAATCGCTTCAATTTCTGTGATTCCTTTCTCTCTTTTAATTTCAAGTATGGTTCCTTTTGCTTCTTCACTCAGCGTCAGCTCTTCTTTTAAAAATTTTTGAGCCAAACCGGCAAGCATTACGATAAGCTCCGCCAATCCATCGAATGTTTTTGCAGAGCACGGTACTAAAGCAAGTTGTTTTTTAAAGTTGCTTATTCTAAAAAAAACATCCGCATCGAAACCTAAAGAAACGAAATCGGAAATTATTTTGTAAAGTTTTTCTTCAAACTCTTTTTTTGTATATTCTGCTTGCATTTTTAAATTTTCTTCTAAAAAATCGGCCATTTTGTTCCATCCGCTTATTTTATCTATTTTGTTTAAAGCTACAATAAAAGGAACTTTGCTGGCTTTCAAAATTTCTATAGACTCGCGAGTTTGCTCCATAATTCCTTCGTTAATATCGACGACAAGAATTGCAAGATCTGCAAGAGAACCGCCGCGTTTTCTTAAATTTGTGAAAGCAGCATGTCCTGGGGTGTCGATGAAAAGAAAGCCAGGAACTTCTAGCTGAATTTTAAATTGTTCCAATAACTTCGAGCATTTCTTCTTTATGTGTTCTGCTGGAATTAAAATAAATGAAATTTTCTGCGTTATCAAACCGGGTTCTTTTTCTGCTACGCATGTTCCTGCAATTGCATCCAACAATGAAGTTTTTCCATGATCGACGTGACCTGCAACCGTGACAATAGGCTGTCTAATTTGTTTTGTCATAAATTGAGAAAGAGCATGAAGCTTAAAAAGGTTATGAAAAATTTAAACTTAAAAAGCAACTAGAAATCGTGCAAAATGCAGATTGGTTTTTCATTAACAATTTCTAGTCGTGCAACTGCTTTCGGTTTTAAGCCAGTTTCTTTTTCTATGTTTTTCAAACCGTCTTCACGCTCGTAAAAAGAAGCAACTCCGGCAAATTTCAATCCTTTTTTCATAACTGCTTTTATTATTCCTATGCTTGTTTTTCCGGAAGATATTATATCATCCAAAAGAAGAGGCTTATCTTCTTGATTCAAACCAACACAATAAAAAATATTTCCTTTTTTCTCTTCTTTATAAGCTTTTTCTTGCTTTATCACAAATTGACCAGGAACGTAATAATTTCTTTTTCTTATCAAAACGATTTCTTTTTTAACGGCAGTTGCAAATGGCGCAAGCAAAAAAGCTTTTGCTTCTGGGAGCATTATACAAGAAGCTTCTTTCAATTCTTGTTTCAACAATTTTTTTAAGGCTATTATCATGGCTTGCTGAAATTGTACAGAAATTCTGCTTTCAAAGGGCAATATCACATATGGATAGAATTTTTTCTTCTTGTCAGTAGAAGGGAACATAGTTATTCCCGAGTTTTCGGTCTCTTCTACAATAACTTTTTTCCAATCCATTTGTTATTTGTGTTGTTGCTGCAATTATTTTGTTTCTATTTTAATTTTCTTCCTTACTTTCGTTGCTTTCGGTATTGTTATTATAAGCTTATTATCTTTATAGATTGCTTTCGCTTTTTCTGGAACAACTCTTGAAGGCAAAGTTATTGCACGATAAAATCCTTCGTAACTTTTTTCTGCATGATAATAACCCTTTCTTTTTTCTTCCTTCTCAAATTTTTTTTGAGCCTTCACTTTTATCATGTCTTGAGTCACTTCCAAGTCTATAGACTCCTTGTCAACATTCGGCATTTCTATTGTTATTTCTACATTGTTGGCTGTTTCGTGAATGCTCGTCAATGGTTCTCTAATTTTCAATTTGAATTCTTTGAAAAAATCTTCGAACCACATTTTACCTCTTTTAATGTATTTAAAAAATTAAAATTTAAAAATTTAACTGAAAAGTTAGTTGCGAGGCGCTGTAAGCCGGTTAAGAGTTAAGCGAAAAGCACCACGCTTGAGTTGAATGCAAGAAAAGCACAGGTCGGCAAATCATGCGAAGCATGCAAACTTTTTGCTTTTGTTGCAATAAAAATTCAACTGAAAAAAATACTTGCATATCCAACAGCACTATCGCTTTTCATTATGTCTGCGCTCGTGTAATGGCACAACAATTTCGGTTTCTTTTTTAAAAGCTTACAAATTTCTATTGTCACAACGATAGGGGCCATGCCGCATATTGTTGTTTTGCTGGCTTTTTCATAAAAGCCATAGCTATCAAGCTTTAAAATTTCATCGATCGCTTTTTTGTCAAGCTCTTTTAGTTTTTTGCTTAAATTTTCGTTTGGCATGAAAGGCAGAAAGCCATAAGAGTAACCATAATGCGTAAAATCGCTCGACGCCAATACGAGAATTTCGTCGTTGTTTTTAATTAAAGATGAAAGCTTTAAAGCAAATTTTTTACAAGAATCATAATCGCTTGCAGAAACTACTATTGGAGTTATACTAAAATTTTTATAAATGAACTGTAAAAAGGGAAGCTGAACCTCCAAACTATGCTCGTGCAAGTGAGCAGATTCGTCGCGTTGAGCTTCTGTTTCTTTTATTATCTCTTCTGTAAGGTTTCTATTATTTTTAACAATTCCAAAAGGAGTTTCAAAATCTTTGAGGGAACAAGAAAAAGAAGCATTGGAAATGCCGGTATGATTTGGTCCCAAAATAATTGCTTTTTTTGCAGCGTATTTTGAAAGTTCATAATAAGCGTGTGCAGCGCAAGGACCTGAAAACATGTAGCCAGCGTGAGGTACGATTGCTGCAACCATTTGCTTTGTGCTTGCTTTTTCTGGCAATTTTTTAGGGCCTAGTTTGCTAAGAAAACAAGAAACAAGCTGCTTTTTTAGCAACTCTGCCTTGGCCTCATAGAACTGACCCGCAACAACAGCTTTTCTGACTTCATTCATACTTTTTAAAGGAAAAGAAAATATATAAAGATTATGAAAAGCGTTTCATAACCTTTATAAAAGTATTTTGATTAGAATTTTTATGGAGAACGGACTAAAAAAGGCTTTGATTGTAACTATATTTATCGCTCTCGTAATAGTTGCTTTCTTTTTAATTAGGCAATACATAACTGTAATTTTGGCTTCTGCAGTTCTTGCATACTTGTTGCATTGGCCTTATAGAAAAATTAAAAAAATAATTAAAAATGAGGACATCGCCGCCCTTATTATCGTCGTAGTAGTCGTTTCAGCTTTTGCTTTTTTATTCTATATTGTAATGCAAGCAACAATAAAAGAAGCTTTCAACATTTATATAAGCATACAAAAACTCGATACATATCAAATAATCGAAAGATTTGCTAGAAAATTTTTTAGAAGCGAACAATTTAGTTCTCAGATAACGCAAGCAATTCAGGGAAGTGTAGCTACAATAGCCAACAAATTGATAAGCTCTGTCGGAGATCTTGTAAGCAATATACCAAAAATTATTTTTCAATTTTTTATTCTTTTTTTCGTAACTTTTTATTTTCTCAAAGAAGGAGATAAAATCGTTGGTGCTGTAAAAGAAATTCTTCCTTTTGGCAAAGAAATCAACGAAAAATTCATTAAAAAAGCAAGAGAAATTGTTTCTGCTACTGTACTCGGTATGGTTATCGTAGGAATTGTGCAAGGCGTTACAGCCGGTATAGGTTTTTATTTGTTTCATGCTCCTTCACCTTTATTTTTCACTTTGCTTGCAACTTTCTTTGCCATCTTGCCTTTTGTCGGTCCTTGGCTGGTTTGGGCTCCTGTTGGCTTGGCCATGATCGCTAGCGGAAACACATTGAACGGAATAATGCTAATAGCTTTCGGCTTGCTCGTTGTCGGAACTGTCGACAATATAGTAAGACCAATTATTGTAGGTAAAAGAGCAAAAATAAATCCTGCTTTGGCTTTGATCGGAATGCTAGGAGGTTTGTCATTGTTAGGACCGATCGGCTTGATAATAGGCCCTATTGTGCTAGAATTTTTATTAATGTTCATCTACTTTTATAAAAATAAATGATACTAATAAAGCCTTAAAAATTTTTTAAAATAATAAAGAAAAAAAGAGGGTGAAATGAAATTGAAAGTAAAAGTACTCAATTTGTCGGCAGGAAGGCCCATAGCCATTTTACATAAAGACACAGCCGAGCAGTTACAAGTTCAAGAAGACAGCAGAATAAAGTTGAGAAAATTTCACAAAAAAAGTAAAAAGAAATGGATTACCGCTGTTGTTAACATCGCCGTTGCTATACTGAAAAGAGACGAAGTTGCATTGACGCAAGATATCGTCAAAGCATTGAAGCTGAAAAATGGAGATTTTGTAGAAATTCTTGCAGAATTGCGACCGCATAGCATACTTTCTATTTACAAAAAAATGCACGGAAAAAAATTGAATTTTACAGAAATTTATTCTATCATTTCTGACATAAGCAAAGGCAGATTGACAGAATCTGAAATAGCTTATTTCGTTTCTGCAGTTTATTATAAAGGCCTAGACTTCGAAGAAACTTTGAATCTTACAAAAGCAATGGTAAAAACAGGCAATGTTTTGAAGCATCCTTATAAATATGTTTTGGATTTGCATTCTTGTGGCGGTGTTGCAGGCAATAGAACAAGCCCGATAGTTGTTAGTTTAATCGCCTCAGCAATCGATTATTTGAAATTGGATGCTGCAATTCCAAAAACAGCTTCTAGAGCAATTACAAGTGCTGCAGGAACTGCAGACGTTATGGAAACTGTTGCTAAAGTTGTTTTTACAGTAGATCAACTTAAAAAAATTATTGAAAAAACAAGGGCATGCCTTGTATGGAACTCTGCTCTTGAGCTCTCTCCAGCAGACGATAAAATAGTCAAGATAGAATCCTTGGTTTCGATTGATGCAGAGCCACAACTTTTGGCTAGTGTAATTTCCAAGAAAATAGCGGATGGAGCTACGCATGTGCTAATCGAGATTCCTTACGGAGAATCTTCAAAGTTCAATTTCAAAGAAGCTGTAAATCTGAAAAGAAAATTTTTGAAGCTAGCCTCAAAGTTTGGATTGAAAATGCGTGTTGTCTTAACAAAAGGAAACGAACCGATTGGTAGAGGAATAGGTCCTGTATTGGAAATGCTAGATGTTTTGGCAGTTCTTAAAAATGAAAAAGGAAAGCCCATAGATTTAGAAAATAAAAGTTTAATGCTTGCTTCTGAACTTTTATCGTTGATAGGAATCAATAAAAAAGAGGCTCTTTCGCTTTGCAAATTGTTGCTTTATTCCGGGAGAGCATATCAAAAATTTAAAGAGATTGTTATCGCTCAAGGAGGAAAGATAAATTTTGAAGACAATTTGCAAATTGGAAAATATAAAACAGATATAAAATCAGAGAAAGCAGGAGAAGTTAAAGGTATTGATAACAAAAAAATAGCTTTGATAGCTAAAATGGCAGGTTGTCCTGGTGACAAAGGAGCCGGAATTTATTTGCATAAAAAAATTCACGATAAAGTAAAGGAAAATGAAACTTTGTTTACTATTTACTCAGAATCGATAGAAAAATTGAACCATGCAAAAAGAATTGCAAAACAAATCAAGCCTTTCAAGATAGAATGAAAATCTCGCAATTGTTGGAAAAAGTTATAGAAAAAATTAAATTAACTCCGGAAGAAGAGCAAGAAATAAAGTTACGTGTTGATAACTTTATAAAAAAATTCAAAAAAGAAAGAAATGTTGCAATAGTAATAGGAGGTTCTTTTGCCAAGAAAACTTTAATTAGAAAACAAGTTTATGACGTTGATATTTTTGTTGTTTTTCCAAAAACTAAGAAAAACATTTCTGCTAAGTTAGAAAAAATTTTGAAAGAAAACAAAATAAAAGCAGAAAGGTTGAAAGGATCGAGAGATTATTTTCAAGTTAAACTTGCTAAAAATCTTGTTGTGGAGCTAATTCCTATTTTAAAAATCAAAGAACCGAAAGAAGCCGAAAACATTACAGATGCTTCTTTATTTCATGTCGATTATGTTTTAAAAAAAATTAAATTGAATGAAAAGTTAGCAGATGAAATTAAACTTGCAAAGGCTTTCTGTCGCGCTTGCGATTGTTATGGAGCAGAATCTTATATAAGAGGATTTTCCGGTTATGCTCTTGAAATTCTTGTGTGCCATTATGGAAGCTTTTTGAATTTTGTAAAAGCAGCAAGCAAGTGGAAAAGCAAAGAAATAATAGACCCTGAAAAACATTATAAAAATAAAGAAGAAATTCTCGAAAAATTGAATTATGCCAAACTCGTTTCACCTTTGGTACTTATAGATCCTGTTCAGGCCTCGAGAAACGTGACCTCTGCGCTCGATGAAGAGAACTTCAAAAGATTTATCGAAGCTTGCAAAAACTTTCTGGCAAGACCTTCAGAAAAATTTTTTTTCAAGCATAAAGTTGTAAAAGAAAAATGGCAAAAAGAAGCAAAAAAAAGAAAAGCAAAATTTTTTGTAGTTGAAGCAGTATCGGTTTCAAAGAAAAGAGATATTGCGGGAGCCAAATTAAAAAAATTCTTCAATTTTTTGTGTAAGCTGGCCGAACTTAACGATTTCAAGATACTGGAAAAATACTTTGATTTTGACGATAAAACGCTAAAAGCAAATTTCTACTTTATAATAAAACAACCTACGAAAGAAAAAATAATTACCGGGCCTCCCGTATATGCAAAAAAACAATTTATCGACTCTTTCAAGAAAAAATGGAAAAGTGTTTTCATAAAAAATAAAAGATTTTATGCAAAAACAAAAAGAAAAATTACAAACTTCAAGCAGCTTCTAGCAATTCCAAAAAAAACGCTTCGAGAAATGAAAATTAAAAGTGTTTGTATAGCTTAAATTGTTATGGTTTCTTCGCAGTAATTTGTGTAAGGCCTGATTTTTTTGTAATTTCTAAAAAATTTTGCATTTTTGTTCATCTTTTTCAGAACATAAACACAAACCGGCTCGGAAATTTTTTTGCACACTTCTTTTGTATCTTTTTTGATAAATTTTGCCAACTCAAGAATCGGACAAGGGTTGTTGCATCTTGTTATCAACTTTCTTCTTGTCATTTTAACTATCTTACAATTTTTTTTCTTTATTTTTAAAAAGTCGAGATAAAAATTCTGATAAATTTCTCTAGTTGTTTTTGCTTTTTTGAAAAAGAAAAAAGCTTTGCAGTAAAAAATAAAAGTGAAAAAATTTATTTCATAAAGAAAATTCAGAAACGAAACAATTATTTTTTTCATTTTGTGAAAAACAATCGGACTTTACAAAGTTTCATTTTAAGAATCAATAAAGATATCTATGTATTTTTTTCAGATACTCTACGTGCTCTTTTTTATATTTCCTGAATTCTTTTTTTGTCATCTTTATTATCATTTTCAATGCGGTTTCTCCGCTAATTACTGTAGGCAAAATAACAAAATCGACTCCGTTTTCGTAAAGCTTCAAAGCATCGTGAATTTTTTCGGTCGAGACAACAACAAAAATGTTTTTGTTTTTACTTTTCAAATACTTGGTAAGATAGATGTTTTCTTCGACCTTTGGAATTGTAGATATTGCTACTTTGGCTTCTTGTACGTTCAGAGTTTCTAGCACTTCAGAACTCAAAGCATCGCCATAAATGCAAGAAACGTTTTGTTTTGTCAAAGCATTAATTACTTCTGGATTGAAATCTATCACAAGAACTTTATGCTTATATTTTTCCAAGCCTTTCAAAAATATACTGCCGATTCTATGACAACCAAAAAGCAAGATCGTCTTCTTCTCTTTTTTAATTTTGTGTTCTTTTAGCAAATAATCTCTTTTTTCAGGAACATTCTTGAAAATTTCGAACAAAGAGTGATACGCTTTATAAAGAAAGTTGTCGGTTCTCATTAAGTAAGGTGTTGCGGCCATGCTAATTATGGAAAGCAAAACAACGAGGTTGAAAGTTGTTTGTGTAATTAAATTCGCTCCCACAGCAATGAAAGCTATGACAAGAGAAAATTCGCTAAGCTGCCCTAAAGAAAAACCTACCGAAAGACTTGTTCTTGATTTGTAATTTGATAGTCTTATTGCCAGAGCTATAATAAAAGGTTTTAGCAAAATTATGATAGCAAGGAAAACAATAAAAGGTAAAAATAAAGTTTTGAAATCGAAAGTAGTTAATAGCATTCCCAAAGAAACAAGAAAGATAATTACAAAAAAATCTCTCAATGGCCTTATTTTACTTTCAATTTCGATTTTGTAAGGCGAGTTGGATAGCGCAAGTCCTGCGATGAAAGATCCTATTACAATCGATAAATTTAAAGCAAAAGCCAAAGCTGCAAAAAAGAATACAAAAGCTAAAGCTGCAAGAAATAAAAGCTCATATGAAGAAGAAGCGAATCTGAATAGCGAATTGAGAATTGTTTTATTCAAGAGCATTGCAATTAGGATCAGCAGAGATGCTTGTAAAATTACTAAAATGATACGGTAAAAAGAATTTTGATTGAGCAAAATAAGTGCAAGAATGGCTGCAATGTCTTGCACAAGTAAGATGCCTACTGCTAGTCTGCTGTGTAAAGTGTTGAGTTCTTTCTTATCTGCAAGGATTTTAACAACAAGCACAGTAGAGCTAAAAGCAAGAATTATTCCAAGATATAGCGCTTCGACGGATCTAAAATGTAAGGCTATTGCTATAAAGAAAGTTATTATAGCTACTGCCAAGATTTCGAAAATTCCGGCAAATAAAAAAGGAAAAGTTTGCTCTTTTATTTTCGATGCAGAAATTTCCAACCCTGCTGTAAAAAGCAAAAAAGCAATTCCTATTTCTGCCAAGGAACTTATTAGAGCAATGTTTTGTATTAGCCCTAAAACAAGAGGTCCTATTATTATGCCTGTAACAATGTAAGCAAGAATTAATTGTTGTTTCAATGCTTTGGAAATAAAAGCAAAAATGGCTGCAACCACAATTATTATTGTTATGCTAAAAAGTAATTCTTCCGAAGCAGGAATGTGATGTATAGAACTAATTGCCTTTGCTATAATATTGAACATTTTCCTCTTTTCTAAAATAAAAAAATCCTATATAAAAAAGTTTGGTTTTTGTGCAGGCTTTTTGTTTTGTGCTTGAATATACTTGAAAATATATTTTGGAGAATAACTAAGTTTAAATACTACCGATTGTAGTTTTTTCATAAAAAAGACCACAATTTTAAAAGTGAGGTGCATTTATTGTTTTGGCCAGACAAAAGTTATCGATAAAAGAGAGAGCAAAGAAGGAACGGTAAGAAGAAGACGTGAGTGCTTGAAATGCAAGAAACGTTTTACGACTTATGAGCGTGCAGAAACAAAGCTTGTTGTTATAAAAAAAGATGGAAGAAGAGAGCCTTTCAATCGTGATAAAATAAAAAGAGGGATAGAAAAAGCATGCGAAAAAAGACCGATTAGTCAAGAAAAAATAGATAAAATAGTTAGTGAAATCGAGGCGACGCTAAGAGCATACCGCAAATCGGAGCTACCGTCTAAGCTGATCGGCGAACTTGTAATGAAAAAATTAAAACAGCTCGATAAAGTTGCTTACGTTAGATTCGCATCAGTCTATAAGGAGTTCAAGGACGTGGATGAATTTAAAAAAGTGATAAAAGAACTCAAAAAATAAAAAATTGTGGTGAGAGCTTACTATTGTCAAGTTATAGAAAAGCTTTATAAATTTTTTTTGCTTCGCGTAAACCTTTAGAAAAAAGCAAAAAAATGTCTACGATCAAAAAAGTCGAAAAAAGAGATGGCAGGATTGTTGATTTCGATCAAAATAGAATTACAGATGCTATTTTCAAAGCACTGACTGCTACAGGAGAAGCAGATGGCAAAGAAGCAAAAAAACTTTCTGATAAAGTTGTCAAAATTCTTGAAAGAAGATTCAAAGAAGAAATTCCTAATGTGGAGCAAATTCAAGATATTGTAGAAGAAGTCTTGATTCTCGAAGGCTTGGTTAAGACAGCGAAAGCGTATATACTGTATAGAGAGCAAAGAAGAAGAATTCGAGAAGCAATAGCGGCTGCAGAAGAGGCTGTAGAGAGAATAGATCAATACTTGGAAAAGCTAGACTGGGAAGTTCAAGAAAATGCGAACATGGCTTTCTCGTTGCAAGGACTCAATCATTATGGAGTTTCTTATGTTATTAAGAAGTATTGGTTGAATAAAGTTTATCCTAAAGAGATTAGAGAAGCTTACGAATCTGGAGACCTTCACATTCATAATCTCGATTCTTTGGCTACTTATTGCTGCGGATGGGATCTTTATGATTTGTTGTTGAAAGGATTCGGCGGAGTTCCTGGAAAAGTTGAATCAAAACCGCCAAAACATTTTAGAACTGCGTTATTGCAGTTGGTAAACTTTTTTTATACTCTTCAAGGAGAATCGGCAGGCGCTCAGGCTATCTCGAATTTTGATACACTATTGGCTCCTTTCATTTATTATGACAATCTAGACTACAAAGAAGTAAAGCAAGCTTTACAAGAGTTTTTATTCAATATGGCGGTTCCTACTAGAACTGGCTTCCAATGTCCGTTTACAAACATTACTCTAGATCTTACGCCTTCTCCGGTTTATGCAGAAATGCCTGTAATTGTTAACGGTCAACCAAAAGATAGAACTTACAAAGAATTCGCGGAAGAAATGAAAATTTTGAACAAGGCTCTTTATGAAGTCTACATGGAAGGAGACAAATCAGGAAGGCCGTTTCATTTTCCGATTCCTACAATAAACATTACGAAAGATTTTCCATGGAATGAAGAAGCTTTCGATGGCATTTTTGAAGCTTCCGGAAAGTACGGAATAAATTATTTTGCCAATTACGTCAATTCTGAAATGAAGCCAGAAGACGTGAGAAGTATGTGCTGTAGACTTCGCCTAGATTTGAGAGAACTCTACAATAGAGGAGGTGGCGGACTTTTTGGCTCGGGTTCTTTAACAGGCTCTATTGGTGTAGTAACAATAAATTTGCCTCGCATCGGCTATCTTGCAAAAACCAAAAAACAATTTTTTGAAATTCTCTCGAAAGTTATGGATCTTGCAAAAGAAAGTTTAGAAATAAAAAGAAAGACGATTGAAAACTTCATGGAAAAAGGCCTTTATCCTTATTCAAAATTTTATCTTTCTTCTATAAAGCAAACGAGAAATTCTTATTATGCAAATCACTTTTCTACAATAGGGATTGTCGGAATGAATGAAGCTTTGTTGAATTTTCTCGACACAAACATAGCAACAAAAGAAGGGATATCTTTCGCACTCGAAGTTCTCGATTTCATGAGAGACAGAATTCTAAAGTATCAAGAAGAAACAGGACATCTTTTCAATCTTGAAGCCACACCAGCAGAATCGACTGCTTATCGGCTTGCTCTGAAAGATAAACAAAAATATCCGGATATAATTACAGCCGGAACAAAAGAAATTCCTTTCTATACGAACTCTACTCAGCTTCCAGTTAATTATACAGACGATATATTTGAAGCCCTTAGATTGCAGGACAAATTGCAGTGCAAGTACAACGGAGGTACTGTAATGCATCTTTTCCTTGGAGAAAGCGTCAATGACGTGAAGGTTGTTAAAAATTTAGTAAAAAAAGTTTTTTCAAATTTCAAATTGCCATACATTACAATAACTCCAACTTTCTCGATATGCAAAGATCATGGTTATTTTTCTGGAAAGCATTTCAAATGTCCTAAATGCAGCAAAAGTTGTGAAGTTTATAGCAGAATTGTAGGCTACTTGAGACCTGTACAACAATGGAATTTGGGCAAGCAACAAGAGTTTGAAGAAAGAAAAACTTTCAAAATATAAAAAATGCAAATAAAGGGTTTCCAGAAAGTAAGTTTTATCGACTATCCTGGAAAAATTTCAAGCGTTGTTTTTCTTCCCGGCTGCAATTTCAAATGTGGTTTTTGTCACAACAGGGCTCTTGTATTGCCAAAAGAAATTGAAAAATTAAAGACATATAGCGAAAAAGAAATTTTGCAATATCTTGAGAAAAACCGTAATTTTATCGATGCCGTTGTCATTTCAGGCGGCGAGCCGACTTTGCATGATTTGGAAAAATTTTTGAAAAAAGTAAAAGAGCTTGGTTTTGAAGTAAAGCTCGATACAAACGGAAGCAATCCAAAAGTTATTGAAAAACTGATTAAAGAAAATTTGATAGATTATATTGCGATGGACATAAAGACAAGTTTAGAAGAATATGGCAAAATAGTAAAAAGTAAAAACCCAAACGAAATCAAAAGAAAAATAAAGCAAAGCATAAATATAATAAAAAATTTTAAAGAATATGAATTTAGAACAACCGTTGTTCCTGGACTAGTCAAGAAGAAAAATCTTTTGAAAATCGCTTCTCTTCTGAAAAAGCTAGGAGCAAACAAGAAATTTGTACTTCAGCAATTCGTTCCGAGAAATTGTGTCGACCCTGCTTTCCTAAAAATTGAAAGAACTTCCTTAGAAGAGCTAAAAGAATTGAAGCAAATACTTGAACCTTTTTTTGAAAAAGTAGAAATTCGTACAGAATAAAAGCAATGGCTAAAAAAAATCTTAAATAATGAAAATAAAACTAAAAAACTAAAAAAGTTCTGTCAAAGATTCTATTTCTTGCATGTCGGAGTCTATAGCATCAAATTCGTCTGCAGTTAAAGCATTCAAAGAATCGGCTTCTAATATGCCTGCGTTGATTTCGTTAACGCTTGTTTTTATGTCATCCGTTAACACTGCTTTCTTTGGCAAAAGCAAAACTGCTAGGATTATCAACGCTATCACTACGACTATCGGTATAATTATTTTAGCTTTCATTTTTACCTCCTGTTATGTTAAACTTCTCGGCTTCTTTTCCAACAATCTCTCTTATGATCTGCATTAGAATTGCATGAGCTTCCTTCAACTTGCTTTGGGCTTCTTGCATTTTTGCATTTGCTTGTCTTATCGTTTCAGAGGCATTTTGCTTGTTTTGAATTTGCTGCAATGCTTCCTGCCAAAGCGATTTGGCTTCTTGATAACTTTCGTTAGCTTCAGCTATCTTGTTATTGAATTGTTCTACCAAGTTCTCAATTTTCTCTTTGTTACTTCCTTTGTAATTTTCTAGAAATCTGTTGAGCTTTTCCTGAAGATGCGTCATTCTTTGAATAATCAAGCCGACTCTTCTATCTCTAGTCAGACCAAGAGCAACTTTAACTTCTTCTCTCGTTTCTTTAATCAAGCTTTTCAGCTCATGGAAAATTTCTCTTACTTCTGTTGCATTGTTTGTTTCATTCAGCTTATTGCACAACTCTTCGAACTTTTTCTCTTTCTCGTCAAGTAATGCCGTTAAGTTTGCTTTCTCTTCTGCCGTCAACTTTTTCGAGTTGTTAATTTTAATTTCTATTTTTTCAAGTATGTCTGAATAGTTCGTGCAAAATTTATATAGCAAGCCAATAGCTGTTCTTCTTGCTTGTTCTTTTGTTTCATTGCATGTTGCATTCGTACTGCCAAAACATGCTCGTAATTGTGTTTTAATTTCATGTCTAAAGGTTGAATTCTTCGTAAATTTTTCTTGATACTCCCTCAAGTCATTTGGAAAAGATTTCTGCCATCTTGCTGACACTATTGTCAGAGACAATATCAAAGCAAAGATTGCTATCAAAAGATAAGTTCTCATTTCCCCTCCCCTCCTTTTATTTAGTTTTTTGTTTAAAACTAGAATAATCTTGAATTTATAAACTTTTTTAAATTTGAAAATTCTTATAATTACGGGCCTGTGGTCTAGTGGCTATGACGTTCGCTTCACATGCGAAAGATCCTCGGTTCGAATCCGAGCAGGCCCATTTCCAAAAAATAAACTTCATAAAAAATAAAATAGAAAAAAGAAAGCCAACAAGAAAGCCAACTATCTTAACTATTCAACCTTGCTTCCTGGCTCGATGGCTTTTTCTGGCGCAATCAAAATAACTTTGCTTTTATCTTTGCTCACTGCAGCAAGTATCATGCCCTCGCTTCTAACACCGCGAACTTCTTTTGGCTCGAGATTGGTAAAAACAATGCATTGCTTGTCTTTTAATTCCTTCTCGCTGTAATGGTTTTTCAATCCTGCGACGAGAGTTCTTCTTCCAAGTTCGCCCAAATCGACTTCAAGCAACACTAGCTTGTCAGCATTCGGATGCTGCTTTACTTCTGTTATCCTTCCGACTCTCAAGTCCAATTTTTGCCATTCCTTGAAAGGTATTGTTTCCATTTTTCTTTTTTCCTCCAAATTTTTTTCTTCGAAATTTGATTCTTTTTTCAATTCTATTTTTTTGAACAAGATTTTTGATTTTTTAATTTTTCTAACTTTTAGTGGCTCTTTTATTTGTTTTAAACTCTTAATTTTAAAGCCAAAAAGTTCTGCAATTTTTTCGCTCGTTTCTGGAACGAAAGGCCAAAGCAGTATTGCTATTGCTTTAATAGAATCGCATAACTCATAAAGTTTTTTCTTGTCATGAGTTTTCCATAGCTCGTTTTCTTGAACATAACGATTACAAACATCTACGAATTCGAATATGAGCGCCAGCGCCTTGTCGATTTCATAGTTTTGCATATGCTTTTCAATTTCTTTCAGTTTCAACTTTTCGATCAGCTTGTTTCTTATTTTTTCTAAGCCATGCTTTTCTGCTAAGGCTGTTATACGTAGAACAAGATTACCCAATTTGTCTGCAAGCTCTGTGTTGTGACGCGTTATTAAAATTTCTTCATTATAGTCGGAATCTTCAAAAGTTGGACAGCGCAGTAGAGAGTATCTAACAGAATCTGTACCATATTTTTCGATTAGCTCAATGGGATCGATAGTATTGCCATAGCTTTTGCTTACTTTTTTTCCAGAGAGCGTTAGATACCCATGCACTAGCAATTTTTTTGGAAGTTCATAGCCTGCTGCTAGAAGCAAAGCAGGCCATATAACAGAATGGAACCAATTAATTCCTTTACCCACAACATGCAGATCAGCAGGCCAATTCCCTTGAGAGCCTGTTATGTAATTGCTGAGTGCGTCAATCCAAACATAAATTTTATGCTTTTTATCGAAAGGAACATCAATACCCCAATTAAATTTAGTTCTCGAAACACACAAATCTTTTAGTTCTTCGTTTTCAAGTCTTGCAAGAATTTCTTTTTTTCTCGCTTCTGGAATAACATAACCCGGAACAAATTTAATTATTTTATCTTTATATTTGCTCAATCTGAAAAAATACGCCTCTTCCGAAACGATTTCTATGTTAAGATTGGGATGCTCTGGACATTTACCATCAACAAGATCTTTTTCTGTTTTAAATTCTTCACATCCGAGACAATAAAGTCCTTTATATGTGCTTTTGTAGATATCTCCATTATCATATATTTTCTTAAAGATTTCTTGAGCGACTTTAACATGACGCGGTTCGGTTGTTCTGATAAAGTCATCATTGCTTATGTTCAATTTTTTACAAAGTTCTAAAAACAGCTTGGCATTTCTATCGACAAATTCTTTCACGGAAAGGCCTGCTTCTCTTGCAGCTTGTACATTTTTCTGAGCGTTTTCATCTGTTCCTGTCAAAAACCATACTTCCTTGCCGTTCAATTTTTGCCATCTAGCTATAGCATCGGCCAGAACTTTCTCAAACGCATGGCCTATATGAGGCCTTGCATTTACGTAATCGATAGCTGTCGTTATGTAAAACTTTTTTGCCATAAATCTTTAAAAGCCGAGAGCCTTAAAAACTTTTATGTTGATTATAGGCTTGACTGGAACGAAGGCAAGCGGAAAAGGAGAAATAGCAAGCTACTTGAAATCGAAAGGATTTGTTTATTTTTCTCTTTCAGATGTTGTTCGCGAGGAAGCCGAAAGAAGAGGTTTGAAAAATTACAGTGTAAAAGATTTACAAGACATTGGCAATGATTTGAGAAGCAAATATGGCGCTAGTATATTGGCAAAAATAGTAATTGAAAAAATTAAAAAGGAAATTGCAGAAGGAAAAAGCAATTTTGTTATAGACGGAATCAGAAATCCTGCTGAAGTTATAGAATTCAAAAAGATGGAAAATTTTTTCCTTATAGCTGTAGATGCTCCAAAGCAAAAAAGATTCGAGTGGTTGATAGCAAGAAACAGACAAAGCGATCCTAAAAATTATGAAGAATTTTTGAAAATTGACGCTCGCGACTTGGGCCTAAAGGAATCTGCTATCGGACAACAAGTAAAATTGTGTATGAAACTTGCAAAATTTAAAATTTATAATAATTCAACAATTGAAAAATTGCACGAAAAAATTGAAAAAATATTGAAAAAATTAAAAGCTTAGCTTTCTTGTGCGAATTTTTTTATGATGTAAAAATGTTTGCTTTTTTCGATTTCCTCTGAAGCTTTTACAAACAAGTAATCGTTTTTAATTTCTACAACAATTGCATTAGCCTTGCTTAGCTCTTCTTTCAATTTTCTATAAGCTTCTCCTATCATTTCCTTTAGTTTTTCGACGCTTAAGCCGTATTCTATCTCGAACTTTTTTTCTCTTTTTTCAGCCATTGATTTGCAATAATAAGCATAAAGAAGGTCTTCCGAAACATTCAAATTCTCGCTCAAATTTTTTGAAAGCTCTAAAAAATTTTCAAAATTTTTGATAAATCTTTTAAGAGTGCTCTTTTTTTTGTCATTCAATTTTTCTATTATTTCATCTTTCAAGTTATACAACAAAAAAAATTCTGCAATATATGATTTTTGTTCTTTTTCCTTTAAAGTTTTCAAATTGCTTTTCGTCAATCTTAATTTTTTCCTTGTTTCTTTGTCAAGTCCCGGAGCTGTATAGATACTTCTGAAACGATCTTTCAAGACATTGAACAAAGTTATATACTTGTCAAAATTCAGATCGTCTTTTATTTTTTCCAACGTAGAAATCTTTTTTTCAATCTCTGAATTCTCGAAGAGAGAATTTCTTTTTAAAGATGCCAAAATTTTTTCATATTCCTTTTTATAAGTTCTAGCAAAATAATAATCAACAAGAATTTGTTCTGCAAGAACTTTCATATATTGAAGAAAACCAAATTTTTTTATGTTGTTCTCTATTTTGTTATCTTTGCTATCGAATTCTTCATAAATCGATCTGAATTCGGGGCATGCTTGAAAAACTGCTTCTTTAATCCATTCCTCGAATGGTAAATAAATTTGATACAAGTTTTTATTGTTATCGTTGTGCGCTTTGCTTTTCAAGCCAACTTTTATTCCGGACCATTTGAGTAATTCTTTTTTCTTGCTTCTAAAATTTTTTTTAAAAATTTGCACTTCATCTTCTCTTTGTTTTTGATTATAGCCGTGGTATTTCATATTGTGATACAACTTAAAGTGCTTATTCTCAAAATATTCTTTCGAACAACTCGTGGAAAAAGCAAGTTTTGTTAAAGTCAAATAAGGCATAATTCTTTTCAATTTCAAAATTAAACAGATAGGAATTCTTTCCAAAATTTTGTCAACAATCTCTATGTCCTCTATAGAATAGTTAACCATTTCTTCAGAAGCTTTTTTTCTTTGCTCTTCATTTCCTGCAAGCCTCATTATTTCCCAGTTTCTTAAATCTTCGTGGCTTATTGTTTTTTTAAAAGCTATACCATGAAATTTTGCTACATCTTCCAATTTTAAACTTTGATTGAGACTTCTTAAGGCTAAAAAAGGAAAAAATATTCTATTCAGCCAGAGAGTGTCAAAATAAATCATGTCTTCCCTTAGCCTTTGATAAAACTTTCTAACATAGTCTCGTCTAACTTGTTCGTCTTTAACGGGATCGAACTTGCCTGCTTTTGTCGTTTCAGCAGCAAATCTAATTTGAGTTATGTCGTAAGCTTCATTGTGACCGTAACATATTATTGGTTTCCTTAATTTAATATTCTTGATTAGTTCGCCAACGAGTTCTTTTTCTGTTTTAAATTTCTTTATAACAAAACCGTTGAATTTTTCTTGTTTAAAATCGTCAAAAGGGTCTAACATATAAAGCTCTTTTATAATGATTTTTCCTTCTGGTGTTTTTGTTTTCCATATTGTGCTAACGAAAGATATTTTTGCATCAAACAAATCTTCGTAAAGTTTAACTTTTCCAAATTTTGTATCGATAGTTAGTTTTTCTTCTATACTGCTTATTTCCTCTTTTATTTTATCTATTTTCTCTTTCTCGGCATGCTTTTTTTCAAGTCTCGATAAATCTTTTTTTAATTTTTCTCTTTTCTTAATCAATTCTTTTTCTTCCTTCTTTTTCCACAAAGGTTTTTCTATGTCTATCTCTAATGTTGCCAGACTTTCAAGATCTTTTTCTGTAAGGAACTCGTTAAAGTATATGCCATCCAAAGAATTCAACGCGATCTCATAATCTTTTGTTTTGGAATCAAAATAAATTTTATTTCCGGGATCTATTTCTTTCAGCATAGAACTTATTTTTTCGATCTCAAAATTATCTCCATTTTGTTTTTCTAATTTTTTATCTTGAAAATTTGAAATTTCTTCAAAAATCTTTTCGATTTTCTCGTCTAAAGAGACTTTTCTTTCGGGGTAAAAGCAATTAAATCTCAGAAGTTTGTCATAATTGCCTTTTTGAAATACAGCAGGCAATCTTTTTATTAATTCTCTATGATAAGGAACCTCTACTTCAAGAATGCTGAACTTATTATTCCATTGTTCTATTGGAATGACAATATCTCCCAATTCTTTTTTATCATGAAGTTTGCCAAGATATAATTTCAGAGTAATTTTATCTTTAAATGCCTCATAGTCTTTTTTGATTTTCTCGACCTTGGCTATGGCTTTTTTTACTTCCTCAAAATCGAAAATAAAAGAAGTCGGAATTTTTACATTTTGCTTTAAAAAAACTTTGATGTTTGCCTTGCTGCTCAGA
>JAWANM010000010.1:0-26482 GCA_038895375.1 Candidatus Pacearchaeota archaeon
CAAGGAAAATAATAAAGCCTGCAAACTCTTTTGGATCTTTTTTGAAGTCAATAAGCATTGTCAATTTTTCAATTTTCTTACTATACCACGGAAACAATCTTGCAAGCGCTCTGTACATTTTATATCAAAGGCGGCCTCCTAGCTTTTATCATTCCTAAAAATATTATTTGCAATAAAATTACAAGTCCTAAAATTGTAAAGATTATGAGTTTATAATTTTGACCCAAGGCCTGAACAAAAGTCGATAGCACTATGACAAAAGTAACACCGAGAGTAGGGAAAATTATCGAGATAACTATATAGAACATCGCCAAAGGAGACAATCTTCCGCCGTATGCTTGTATTTCTGTAATCTGTTCTTGTAAAAGAGAATTGACTATTTCTTTAAGAACAATGGAAATGTCTGCACCGACTTGCATTCCTGTTATTATTTGCCAGATCGCTCTTCTGAAAAATATTGAAGGATTGTTTCTTGAAATTTTTTCTAAGGCTTCTACTGCAGGAACGCCAGATTCCATAGCGTTTATCGCTTTTTGGAATTCTTCAGAGATTAGGCCATAATTGCTTTTTGCTATGTTTTTCATTGCATTGAAAAAAGTAACGCCAGCGTTGAGTTGGATCATCAAAGCTCTTAGCGCAGGAAGCAAATTTACATTAATGTCTCTAACACGTCTCATAATTATCAGCTTCGGATAATTCATCTGCTGCAAATACATAAAAAAAACAAGAATTAAAGCAATAATAATGCCATAAAGCAATTTAGCGTTTGCTATTTTAAATATAATGATAAAAATAGCAAGAAAAAGGATCAAGTTAAGAAAAGTCGCTGCAAAGCACAAAGCGAGATATTTTTCTGGCTTTACTGGAAAAGCAGCTTGCTCGAAATACAACTGAAGGTTTTTCTGTTTTGAAGCTATTTTTTTACCAAGTCGTAAGAAAAGTCTAGAAAAATTGTCTAGGAATTTTTCAGGATAAAAGGAAAAAGGTATTTTCATTTCATGCCAGTTCCTCTTTTTTTCTTTTCAATTTTTATCGTTTTTTACTAATTTACTTGTGTTTTTATATTTTATCTTTTGCAATCTTTCTCTTTTACTTTTTCTTTTTGATTTTCTTTTCTTTTGCTATTTTCCATCCATGCTTCAAGTAGTAGTCTTGGATTATTTTACCTATGCTATTCATGTCTCTTATGTTATTCTTGACAAGATAGTTGAGCAGTTCTTTTTTTGTTGCTAAATCACGGTTTATTTCAGAAAAACTCAAGCCGGTATGTCTGCTCAAATCTTCCAACAAGCGCATAGACTCTGAGTGCTTGATAATTTTATCGCTTGCAGGTTCCCATCTGTAGAGTATGTTTGGTTTAACTCCATATTTATCAGATTCTTCCGGAATCCATTCTGCCACTTGATAAACCCTTCTTATGCCTCTTCTTCTGTCACGAAACATCACTATGTTCATATCTACTGCTTTCAACAGATTTGGAGCAATGCTTATCGGAGGATTGACCAGTCTGGCTATAGTTTCTGCTGTCGTATCTGCGTGGACAGTAGCGTAAACGCTGTGACCAGTATGCATTGCTTCGAATAAAACTTCTGCAGTTTCGTGTCTTCTGACTTCTCCGAGAATTATTCTATCTGGACGCATTCTCAAGCTATTGACTAGCAAATCAAGCATCGTTACTTCTCCCTTGCCTTCTGGGTTTGGCAATCTTGTAACTAAAGGGGTCCAATACAAATGTTCTGGCAGTTGCAATTCGCGTGTATCTTCAATACTTATTATTCTGTGATTTGCTGGAAAAAAAGGAGTGCAAACATTTAGCATTGTTGTTTTACCGCTGGCTGTTCCTCCTGAAAACAATATGTTCAATTCGTATTGTATTGCAAGCCAAATTAGAGCAAAAACATCTATGCTGCAAGTTTTATTATTTATAAAATCAACAATGGTCCATGGCTCTCTTGCGAATTTTCTTATGGTTATTGTGTTGCCTTTGGTGCATATAGGATATAAAACAGCGTTTACTCTGTCGCCTGTAATCAAGTGCGCGTCTAGCATAGGGGTCAAGGTAGTTATTTGTCTTCCGACTCTTCTGGCTATTATTGCACTATAGTTTTCGATTTGTTTTTCGCTTTCAAGCATTAGGTTGGTTGGCATCCAACCATATTTTTTATGATAAACTCGAACTGGCTCGCTTGCAGAAGTTATAACAATTTCTTCTAAGTTAGGATCTGCTATTAGTAATTCTATATTTCCTAGGCCGATCATTTCATTTATTAGAATTCCTGTAAGAAAAGCTATATTTTCCTTTGGTAATTTGAAGCCTTGCAAAAGAGACTGCGCCTTTTCTTTCAAATTTTCCTTCAGTCTTTCAATAGCGTTTATATCTGTAATCTCTGATGTACCGATTTCTATCATCGTTATAAGTTTTTGTTTTGTTGTTTCAAGTAAAGCTCTTGTCGGCTTTGAAATCTCTGGCAGCTTGATGTGATAAAATTTTCCTTTTTCAGTTTCCAGTATACTTATTTTAGTTGCGACTTCATTTGCCTTGATATCATAACTTTCTAAGACCTTGCCAGAAACTCTTTCACTCTCTTTTTTTTCTTTTTGCTTGATTTTATGCTCTTTAGAAATAGGAACCGGTAAGCCCAATTTTTTTTCGTATTCTTCTGGTATTTTTTTAATTATTGCAGTTTTTTCTTTTGTTCTAACTTCTACTTTTTCGGCCTTTTTTTCAGCTTTTTCTTTTGGTTGGAAAACTGGTGGAGGAGGAATTTCGAATTTTTTGCTTTTATCTTTTTTTATTTTCATTTTTTGATTAAAATCGGTTCTCCGAAAGCAGGATATTTAAGTTCTGCTAGGCCATGCTCGACTAAAATGTTACACCATTCTATGGCTTCTTCTTTGCTTATTCCGAATGTTTCTGTTATATAACTCAATTTCAAACTTTTATGCTTTTCTAGTAAATCATAAAGAACATCCAACTGGGTTTCTGTTCTTTGAGCAATTTTTGGCAGCACCTCTTTTTTTATTTCTTCTTTTGGTTTTTTCTTAATTTCTTTTTTTAAGTCGGTTGGTTTTTTCATTATTTCAATCATCTTTTTTCTTTCTTTGTCAAGAGCCATTAATTTCTTTTCAGCTTCTCCCTTTTCCGTTTCCAACAATTCTTTTCTTTTTTCTTCTTCGATTTTTTTCTTCTCTTCCTCTTTTCTTTTTTTCAATTCCTCTTCCCTCAACTTTTCTTCTAGCTCTTTTTTCAGCTTCTCTTCAAGTCTCGCTTTCTCTTCTTCAGCTTTTTTCTTCAACTCTTCTAGCTCTTTTTTCAGCTTTTCTATTTCTTTCGCCTTTTCTATTTTTTCTTTCAGCTTCTCTTCAAGTCTCGCTTTCTCTTCTTCAGCTTTTTTCTTCAACTCTTCTAGCTCTTTTTTCAGCTTTTCTATTTCTTTTGCCTTTTCTATTTTTTCTTTCAGCTTCTCTTCAAGTCTCGCTTTCTCTTCTTCGATCTTTTTTCTTTCTATTTCCATCATCTCTTTCAGCTTTTCTATTTCTCTCGCTTTTTCTTCTTCTTTGATCCTTTCTCTTTCTTTCAACTTTTCTTCTAGCTCTTTTTTCAGCTTCTCTTCAAGTCTCGCTTTCTCTTCTTCAGCTTTTTTCTTCAACTCTTCTAGCTCTTTTTTCAGCTTTTCTATTTCTTTTGCCTTTTCTCCCTCTTTTTCTTTTTCCTTCAGTTCTTTTTCTTTGTATTTTTCGAGTTCTTTCATCAAGCCAATTCTTTTTTCTTCAATTTTCTTCATTATTTCTTTTTCTTCTTCGGTTTTTTTCATCGCTTCTGGAGGTTTACCTATTTTTACTTTCTCTTGTAGGCTACTTACAGCCAAGGAGAATACTATTAATGCTAGACCTATCATTAAGAAATAAATCGCTTCGGCTTTAGAAATTCTATCTGTAATGACTTGTTTGAAAATTTCCTTTTGAAAATCTTTTAGTATGGCGAGATGCGAAGACAAAAGCCAAAATGCGAAGAAAATCATTAAAGCAACACCCACCCAATATAGTACGTGCAATTTTCTTATCGCCGGCGGCTTTGTTATGTAGCCTTTTTCTATATAGCATTTTCTTACCGTATTGCCATCCCAAATTTTGTTCAAAACGTCCAATCCTTTGATTACTCTGCCGATAATTGTATATTCGCCATCTATTTCTGGAATTTCTGTTAAGCATATGTAAAAATGATCGAGTAAGGCTTTAGAGGGGTTTTTCTTGGAATTTATCAAGCCGACTGTGCCTTTCAAATTTTTCAGATAAGGCCTTATGATTTTGTCTGCAGTTTCTTTTTCTTCAACCTTTTTACGAAGCTGAACAAAAAAAGGATTGCAATTGTAAAAAACCATTCCGTCGAGCTCGCCCAACAAGGCTTTGGCTATAATCTCTTTGACAAGAGGTACATCTTTGTGGAACAGTTCTATGAATATGCTGCCTCTGTAAGTTTCAAGAATTAAAATTTTAGTAACTCTTTCATCAAAAATTTCTTGAAGGTAGCTATCGCTGTATTTTCTTTTAAGTCTTTGTATATCCATTTTTATAATGGAGCATAAACTTTATGAAATTTTATTCGAACATTTAGCAAAATTTATAAATCAAATCCTCTTTTTTAATGAAATAAAAAAGGAAATTTTGTTTTATAAATCTTACTCAAAAAGAAATGAAAAAAAGAGGTTTGACTAGGAAAAGTCAGGTAAGTGTAGAATTTGCTTTGCTTATTGGCTTCATAACTTTCTTGTTAATTGCAATAATAGGGATAGCATATTATTATTCTGGAACTGCTAAAACTCAAATTAAGGTCAATGCTATCGATAAAGCAGGAAAAAAAATTGCCGATACAGCAGACTCGATTTGCTATCTTGGCAGTCCGAGTAAAGCTACAATACAAGTAACCATACCAGAAGGCGTTAAAAATGTAACTTTTTCGCAAGAACTTCCTTATGGAATACTTTTCAAAGTAAGAATAAAAGGAGAATCTTATACAGACATGTTTTACAAAACACAATGCGCGCTAGTGGCCGACGATAGCGTTAGAGAAAGTCTTGCAAAGCAAGGAATAAAAAGTTTAGTTATTGAAGCAATTGATGGAAATGTAAACATAAGCAAAGCTTAAAAAATGAAACAAAAAAAAGCACAAGTTACGATAGAATTTGTATTGCTTGTATCTGCCGTTGTTCTGCTTATTACAATGATGATTGCCTCAACAAATTTCAATACGGTTTTGGCGCGGGCCAAGAACGAACAAGAAGCTCTTGACGATTTTGCAAATTTTTTGCAACAAGAACTGATTCTTGCAAGCGAAATGCATCCTGTTTATGAAAGAACCATTAGGCTGCCGGAAAAAATTGTTGGAAAATCTTACTCGATAACGATCGAGGATTATCTTTTGATAGTTAACACCTCAAAATTTAGTGTAAGTAGAGGCATACCTTTTATCGATAGAAATTGCAGAACTTTCAATTATGGCGATAATGTGATTAATAAAACACATTCTGATTTGAAAATAAATTGTTAAAATGTCAGCAAGCAAGAAAAATAAAAGAGCACAAGTGTGGGCTTTGGACTTGGCAATAGGATTGACCGTTTTTGTTGGTCTGATTTTTATGTTTTATCGCTATTCGGTAAGTTTTGTTCCAGAGCAAACAACTTTGGAAAAAATGATAAGACAAGGCGGCTTGATTTCAAGCTCTCTGCTTTCAGAAGGATATCCACCGGATTGGGCTACCAAGGATGTTGGCAGTCAAGATGTTTATATGTTTGGCTTGTTGAGCAATGGAATACTCAATGCAAGCAAGTGGTCGAAATTTTGTCAATGGAGTACTCAACAATACAGCATTACAAAACAAAAACTAGGCTCAGAATTCGGTTTTTATATTTATTTTGACAAGAATAATGATAAGGTTGGCGAACAAATAGAAGATTGCAATGAAACTGGAATAAGTCCTCCGGACAATGCAACGCAGGTTGTCAAGCTTGAGAGACTTGTCGCTTATAACGACTCTGGAACTTTGGTTCCGATGAAAATGATCTTTTATTTATGGTCATATCAAAAAACATAAATTAAAATTGTAAAAATGAGTAGGAAAAATAATAAAAAAGCATATTTTTTCACTTTGGATGCTTTATTTGCTTTGGTTATTTTACTTGCGGTCATAATCCTTATACCTTTTACTCATATCAGCAGTGTTCCTGAAAAGTATAGAACAAGCTTTTTACAAGAAGATATGCTAAGATTGCTTTCAACATTGAAAACAAAAGAAATTAACAATAGCGCAATCGATGGAAACATAAGTGCTTTGAATTTAAGCGTTAAAGAAATGTTGGATGATAACGATAAATTTCTCGATACATTGACCAAGATATGGGCATCTAGCGAGAGCCATGCAGAAAACATGGAAATTCTTAAGAATGTGACAGAAGCTTTTTTTGGCGAAGTCTTTGATGCTAGAGACAACATAGGTTTGTTTTTCGAAAAAGATGGAACTCTTGAAGAGATTTTTCTTAGAAATACAACTTCACACACGGCTGCTAAAGACATTACAACTGCAAAAAAGTTTGTAACCGGTGTCCAGTATGGCAAGCCTTTGGGAGGCTATTCTGCAAGGGCTTTCACTTATAAAACAGAACGCGTGAAGTATGTTTATTTTGGCGGCTATGTTGGCGATGGCAATATAACACAAAAGTTTGAACTGCCTCTGGGGGCTAATGTTACCAATTTAACAATTGAAATAGCAATTTTTGGTTCCAGTTTCAATATAAAAATAAATGGTAATGTTACGAGCAATAGTCCTGTAATGCCAGCATCTGACGCTTTCACGCCTATAAAAGTTTCTAATTTCATTCAAGAAGAGCTTTCATGGTTGCATGAAGGAGAAAATGAAATAAGTTTCGAATCAACTACAAACAATTCTCTTTATATTGCAGGCGGCTTTATAAGAATAACTTACAAGACAACGCAAGGCTATGCGAGTAAGCCGAAAAGATATTTACCTTTCATTAAAGGAACTATGAACTTGTATGATTCTTTGTTTGCTCCTGGAAACATAACAAGTCTGGCCATTCATCTAGAATATGAGCAGCAAGCAAATACAACACCTTTCGTTAGGATAGCAAATGTAACGGTTTGGCGTGATGAAAGAGAAAATAGAACAGGCTACAACAGCGTAACTATAACAAACGAAACAATTTTTAATGCCTTGAAACAAGCTGGTTTGGGTTATGAAAATATAAGTCGTGTTACAGTTCCGATAAGAATAGGTCTAGAAGAAATTGCCCAAAACATTTCTGGAGGCAATGCAGATGTTGTTGTCATTACAGATGTTTCTGGGAGCATGAGGTGGAAACTAAACGAAAGTAGTGATGGAACCCAGAGATCATGTAACGATCCCAACTTAACAGATAATTCTACACAAAGATTGTCGCTGGCGAAATGCCTTGATAAAGATTTTATTGAAATAATTTTGAACGCATCGGGCAATCGTGTTGGTCTTATTTCTTTTAGAAACGCTGTTGAAAATACTCATCAATTGAGTGTGAATAAAGAAACACTGTATGAACAAATAGAGGCATATTCTGCCAATGAAGGAACATGCATCTGTTGTGCGATAAATGAAGCTTACACTTTATTTGATAAGCCAGAGGTAATAATCCCGAGAGGAAGAAACGAAATACGCTGGAAAACCGAGGCAAGACAAAACTGTGGAGACGCTTGTGGGTTCAATGAAACTATGCCGTCTTCATGCAACATATCTGATTGGTATTCTTTGAATTATAATGAAAACAACATGATCAATAGGACATTGCCATATTCTAATTCAAGCGAAAACGGTGTTGTGAGATATTTCAGAAAAAAATTTTACCTTCCTTCTAATGTCTTGACAGATGGCGTGCTTTATGTCAATTATCAAAGAGGGGTCGAGTGTTATCTCAATGGTAATTTAATAGGACGGGACAATAATTGTAGGGTAGCAAGCGGATCAACAAATCCTTTAAATTGGCCAAATTGGAGTGTAAGTCGAAATTATTTTCGTGTTGGAGAAAATGTTTTGGCGTGCAGAATAAGATCAGGAACCAGTAGCGGTAAGACAGGTTTATATTTCGACGCTCAACTCGAGGCTACTACTGCTTCTGGAAACAGGACGAGATTCGTGTTGGTGATGAGCGATGGTATTGCTAGTATGAGTTGCGTTAATGCTAGTGGTGTTCCAAATGCAACTTGCTATTATGGTAGTCAACCAAGAACCTACAATCCTAGAATTTATAATGGAACTTCTACAACAGGCTTTACATGTTGCAGTGGAGGCAGCTATTTGGACGACTGTTGGAATTTTTCAAAATGTGAAGCGGCAATGAAAAATGCGATATGGTCCGCAAATAGAACTTATCAAGAAAAAATCAAACAAACAAAAGGTAAAATATTCACTGTCGGTTTTGTTCTTGGAAATTGTTCAACCGGTATATGGACTCTCAATGAAACAGCTAAAGTTGGGAATGGTAGTTTTTATCCTGGAAATAATGCTACAGAATTGCAAAACATCTACAGAGAAATCGCCAGTGAAATTCTTAGATTGAGCTATGCAAATCAGACGATTGTTGTTGTAGGCAATGCATCTTCGAACTTGACAAATGGCCACATAGAAATAGATTTTGAACGCGATGAGTACTATGAGCAGTTTGGTAACTTGGGTTATTTAGGAGGAGAACAAAGCGATCAGTTACAAGGTTCTATTTTCGGCGATTTCATAACTTATGAAACTCAAGGTTTTAGCAATGGCATGGTTAATTTTTCTTTTCAACACGGAACTCCTTACGAAGCTGTCATAGTTTCATATTCAGGTCCTGTTTGGACAAAATTTGCAAGTATAAATAACACTACTGCCGAATATGAGATTTACAATCTAACAAGGTGGAGCAATGTTTATACTTTTTTGGGCGATCCTTTCAGAGTCAACATTCCTCCTGAATATATCGCTAGAAATGGGACAACAAACATAGTTAGTTTATTGCTTGGGGCAAATGCTTCTAGCTCTCAAAATCCGACAAGCTCGTCGAAAATTATTTACACGCTTGTAATTCCTCCTTTGTTTTCCTACAGCACGCCACAACCGAAAAAAGAAGGTTGCAATTGGACAATAGAATATGAGGAGCCTGCTGGCTCTGGCTTTTCAGGAGGTAATTTTAGTGTATTGGTTCCTCCGACTTATTCCGGAGAGAAAAAATGTTTCTACACAAATTCTACAATAAGATACTATGATGACGCTTATGATGTTGCAGTTTTTAATCTATTGAGCAACAGCTTGGATGTTAATCCTCATAATGGCATGGTTGAAATTAAACTCGGAGCAGAAGTTTCTATAAACGCTATTATACTTCCAGGGGTTCCTTTCATGCAATACACTAGTATAAAAGCTATGTCGTGGCGTTAAAAAATGATAAACAAAAAAGCATTTTTTTTCACATTGACAATTTTGTTTTTAATAACCTTGCTTTTGTTAATATCTTTTTCTTACAGAAAAGAGTACACAAGAGAGTCTATAAAAACAAGGCTCTTGGTTGGCAATAGTCTTGTTGAGGCTATCGAGAAAGATGCAGAAAGAGCCATTTACATTTCAGGAAGAAGAACAATAATTGCTTTGCTTGATTATGTCGTTACAAGAGGGTACATAGATGAAAGCAAAAACTTCGACGATATTTTCAAGGAAGCGTTTTTGAATGGAACGCTTAATACAACATTGCAATATGCAGGAGCCGATGCTATTTTAGAGAACACAACCTTTGAAGATTGGAAAAACGCGACCATAGCAAGAGTTCAAAATTTTAAATTCGATATAACTTTTTATGGCGAGCCAGAAATTTCTATAAATCAATCGACGCCTTGGGCGATCGACATGAATTTGAATATTTCTTATAAGTTGGAGGATAAAGAAATTAGGGCAGTATGGATAAGAAATTTAACACTCGTAGGAAAAATACCTATTTTAGGTCTTGAAGATCCTCTTTATGTTAGAGAGTTTGGAAAAAATGTTGCAAACGTAATTCATAAGACAAATGTTAGTGTTTTTGTTACTGGCGATTGTGATATTTCTAATTTGAGTTATCATCTCGATCCTGGCCTCAATCAAACGGGTTCTCTTTACATAAACAATTCACAAGCTCCTAATTTTTTGAGTAGACTAAAAGGAAACGTGAGCGCTAAAGATTTTGCGGGAATTGAAAGCATAATTCATAGAGAAAAATTGGAAAATCTAGACATAGAAATTTCAAATACTACAAGTTTGGTAGACCATAGTTATTTTGAAAATGCTATGAACAACCTTACCGGAGTAGTTGGAATTCCATGGCTTTTGATGACGTGCCAAGAGGCCAGCGAAATCTATAGGATACCTGCAAACTGCACTACAAGCTCCGAGTGCTGAGCATGAATGCTAGTTTAAAAAACATAGCTTTTGTTGTTTTCTTTTTTAAATCTTAAAACATGCTCGACAAAGTTTTCGATTTTTGTTTCATGACTTACAAGTAGAAGTTGATCGACTTTAAGTTGCTCTAAAACTTGGCCCATTTTGTCTAGCTGCTCACTAGAAAAGCCTTCGGTAGGTTCGTCAAGAATGAGCAAACCACGAGTTGCAAGATTTGACATTAAGCTATTGATTATTTGATTCAATGCAAGTCTATAGGCAAGAGCAGCTGCCGTTCTTTCTCCTCCAGAAAGCGCTTCGTAGTCTATCTGATAGCCTGCTTGTTCGATAATAGGAGTAAAATTTTCGTCTATCCTTGAGGTTAAGTTGTCTACAAGCATAGAAAACCAATTGTTGAACATTCTATTGAATTCAAGATTTATCGCCAGCATTACATTCTTTTCTATTTTTAAAATCAAAGGTATAAAATGTTCTAAAATCCATTCATTCAATTTTTTATATTCTTGAATTTGTGCAAGAATTTTTTCTTTTCTTTCTATCTCTTTTTCTAGGTTTTTTACTACGGATGATACGGTTTCTATTATTTTTTCGATTTTTGCTTTTTCTATTGCAATACTTTTTTCTTTTTCTTTCAGTGCATTTAGCTCTTGCTTAATGCTTTCATATTCTGGCTCAACATTTTTCAAAGCGAACAAGTCTTTTTCATTTTCTTCTAATTTTTTGAACAAAAAGTTCTGTCTTCCGACTAAATTGTCAAAAGTTTCTAGCAGCTTGTTTTTGATTTTTTTCTGTTCTTCAAAAAACTTGGCTTTCTCTTTTATAAGTTCAATTTGTTTTTCATCTTCTTTTATTTTTTCTATTTCTTTTTCAAATTTTTCTATATCTTTTTTAATTTCTTTTTCTTTTTCTTCTAAAGTTAGAATGCTTTTTTCTAGAACTTCAAGCTTCTTTTTAACTTCTTCTACAAACTCGCGCTTGTAATCTTCAGAAACTTTTTGTTTACAAGTCGGACATATGTTGAGAGAAATAATTTTCTCTTTCATTTCGTTAAGCTCTTTTTTCTTGGATTCGTGTTCTGCTCTTTTGATTAAAAATTCATGCATCTTTTTAGAACAAGCTTCAAGTTGTTCGTTTAGTTTTTCGAGTTGTTCTTTGAAATTTTTATCTTCAACTTTGATTTCTGGCAAGTCGCCAATTCTTTCTATTTGTTTTTTAATATCCTCAAGATGTCTTATAATCGAATTGTATTCTGCTTTTAGAGAAGCGTTTTCTGTTCTTAAGTAATGCAAAGATTTGACTTGTTCTTCAATCTTTTTCAACAATTTTTCTTTTTGTTTTATTTCCGATCTTATGGTTTCAAGTAAAGGTTCCAATTTTTTGATGTTTTTCTCTTCTTCTTCTAGCGCTTCTTTGTTTTTTTCTAATTCTTTTTTCAATTCTTCAAGATTTTCCGTTTGGGCTTCTAAAATTTTAATACGCTCTTTTAATTTTGAAATAAAGATTTCCAAATTTGTTTGAATATTTTTGTATTTATCTATGCCGAAAATTCTTCTCAAAGTATTGATTCTTTCTTCCGATCTTTCTATCAAAATTTGTTTCATTTGTTCTTGTGGCGTATAAAGAGTGAATCTGAACAAAAGATTGCTTTTGGTTTTTAGAAGGCTTGAAGGATAGTTCATTAAATGTAAGATCCTTGCTTTGAGCTCTTCTGGACTTAGCTGCTCTCTTATTTCTCCTATCTGTAAAAAACCTTTGTCTTGCACTATCGAGTTTTTTTTCCTTTTCAAGCTTCTCAAGATGGTTACTTTTTTTCCTTGAATTTCGATTTCTACTTCGACTTCTCCATGGTCTGAGCCTTTTCTCAATAAGCTTCCTCCAGAGATAAAACCGGTTTGTAAGCCGAACAAAGCAAATTCTAAAGCCAGAAGTGTGGAAGATTTTCCTGAACCTATGTCTCCGGAAAGTAAAATTTTTCCTTTTGGAAATTCTATTTCTTGTTCTTCAAAAGATCTTATGTTTTTCAATCTGATTTTTTTTATTATCATTTTATTCTAGACTTATATTCAAAATTTTGGAAATGCTCTCTATAACTCTTTTCTCAAAATCCTGTTTTTTTTCTTCTTCGTTTTTTTCAAAATTGGCATGTTCGATTAAAGGCAAGATGAACTGTGAATAGTTTTTGAACTCGTCGGGAATTTGTTCTTTGTACTTTTCAATAAATTCTTTTTCTATCTCTTCTATGCTTTTGTTTTCTGCTTTTACGTCTATGTTTAGCTCTTTAGTAGTGAGCTTGTTTGTGTTCTTCAATAAAAGATAACATTCTTTTGTTTTTTCTTTTATTGCATCGAAGTTTATGTCTGAAGTTTTACCAGAGCTCAAGCAGCCAAAAATCTTTAAAATTACGATCTTGTCTTTCAAATCCTGTTTGGAAAGCTCTTCCAAAATTTTAAAGTTCGCCTCTTCAGCAGACAAATTGCTTACATCGATTTCAAGAGTTATGACATCCTTGAATTTGAGTTCTTTTTTTTCAGTTCGAAATTCTTTCGTTAGCGGATCATAGTTGACAATGAAAAAGCTCCCGCTTTTTAGTTTTTCAATTTCTTCTATGTTGTTGGGAAAAAGAGGTCCAGGGTAAATGACAAGGGCATCGCCTTTTCTTTTCATATCAACAAGATGCAAGTGGCCGGCAGCATAATAATCAAATCCAGGGGGCAATTCGGAAATGCTTATGCTCGGCATTGTCTCGATTTGTTTCGATTCGGTTAAAGTTGTATGAAAAACAAAAATCTTTAACATGTCTTCATACTTTTTAGGAAATTCTTTTTCTAGTTTCTTGAAAAGCTCGAGCTCGAGATTTGTTTTTTTTCCGGGAATTCCCGAAAAGACAACTTTGTTTTTATCGTCAATGAAAAAATTCAGGAAAATTTTTTCGTTTTCTTCTATAAAGTTAGCCACGTTTTTACAAAAACCTCCTCGTTCTAAAACTTCGATGAAAGTGCGACCGGTTACGCTGTAGTCGTGAGATCCTGGTACTATGTAGCAAGCAATGCCAGCATCTTTCAGTTTTTTGAATTCTGAAACGGCTTCTTTGAGAATGTCTATAGAAGGAACCGCTACATCGAAAAGATCGCCAGCAATAAGAATAAAATTGACCTTTTCTTTCAAGCATATATCTATTGCTTGTCTAAAAGCTTCAAGATTCAATTGTTGTAGCTCCGGATATCTCCATGCTCCTAAGTGGATATCTGCAAGGTGTGCAAATTTTATCATTTTAAGCCCTTAGCCTAAAAAGCTTGAAAGCAATCCTTTTTAAATAAATTTTGGTTCTATTGGCTAAAAAATTTTGGAAGTCTAGGTAAGAATTTTGGTTTAGGTACTTTGCTCTTGATTTTCATGTTTTCAATTTCTTTTGCGGCTTCTTCGACTTCTAGTTTTGGGTAGCCAGCATTCAACAAACTTATTTTGGCTTCTTCAAGAGTCTCGCCTCTTTCTAGAGCATTTCTTATTGCGCAGAGCAAGTCTTGACGAGCCATCTTTACTTGTAATTTGTTCAAATTTATAAAGATAACTTTTGTAAATTTTGTCTATACAAATATTTTATTAATTTGTGGTTCTAGTAGCTAGTGAATCGAGAGCATACGATGCTGTGAGTTTATCAATCAAATTGAATTGTTGCACCGTTTTGCATCAAATGCAAGTTGCTTCCAAGCTTATAACCGAGCTCAGAGGCCAATTCTGCAAAAGGCGTTGTTTTGTCTAGGCCTCCATGAGCCGGAACAATATGCTCTGGTTGTAGCATCTCGATAAAATCTCTCAAGTCTTCTCTCGATGCGTGGCCAGAAATGTGAACGTCTGTAAAAATTCTCACGCCATATTCTTTCAATTTTTTTTCTATTTTTTGCCTGTTTGTGATGTTCCATACAGTAGGAATTACACATGAAGAAAAAATTACGTGATCTTTGCTAGAGAATCTGTAAGGCAGTACTCCTCGTGTTAGTCTATCTAGCACGCTTCCAGGTTCGCCTTGATGTCCTGTGCACACGACAAGATATTTTGTTCTTTTTTTTGCTACTTTTTTTAGAATTCTTTCGACTTGTTTTCTGTATGTAAAAACTCTAACATCATGGACAAAAGGTATGAGGTTTAGTTTTGACGCAACAGAAAAATATCTGTGCAGAGAACGACCTAAAAAAAGTATTCTTCTTCCTAGGATTTTGCCACAATCGACAATACTTTTTAGTCTCGCCATGTGCGAAGAGAAAGTTGTTACGAAAATACCGGCATTTTCATTGTTCGTTGTTAGCAAAACATCTTCGAGCAAGCCGCGGGCGATCTTTTCTGAAGGAGTCTTTCTCTCGGTATCTGCATAAAGCGAATCTACAATTAGAGCCAAAACGCCTTCCCTTGCAAGTTCTTTTAGCCTTGCATAATTTGGCTTTTTTCCTAAAACCGGTGTATTGTCAAACTTGAAATCGTTTGCATAAACGACTGCGCCTTTGTTAGTATGTACAACTATTATTGCTGTTTGTAAAGTAGAGTGTGTAATGTTAACAAACTCCACTTCGATATCTTGATTTCCTTTGATTATTAAACGCGAATTTGGTGAAACAGCTCTTGTTCTGTTCTTCAAGATAAAGTTGCCATCTTTTGCAAGTGCTCTTAAAAATTCTATTGTAAAAGGAGTTCCGACGATTTGCGCGTTATAGTTGTGCTCCATGTAAGGAACAGCGCCGACGTGATCGAGATGAGCATGTCCTATTAATATTGCGCGAATTTTTTTTCTTAAATCGCTGGAAATATTTTTATCTTGTGGTAAAGCGTTTATTTCTCTCAATTTTTTTTCGCTATAAATTCCTTTTTCGTTTTCAAGTTCGACTATAGGGGGCATATATAATCCCATGTCAAAAATGAAAGCATCGTCGTCTATTTCGAGAATAGACATATTCTTTCCTACTTCATTAAAGCCGCCTATTGCGTGAAATTTTATCATGAAAGAAAGAGGAAAAGAAGGTTTATAAAAGCTCCTAAAGTTGCAAGTGCTGTTTGAAGGCAAAAAGTTCTTAAATGTTAAAATACTTTAAGGATTGGGAAGGTAGCTCAGCCTGGGAGAGCACATGGCTGAAGACCATGGTGTCCGGGGTTCAAATCCCCGCCTTCCCATAATGAGAAATGTTGTCCAAAAAAGAGGTTTTAATTTTTTTGGTTTTGATTGCTTTGCTTACAATTTCCGCAGGATGCAAAAATAACGAATTGATTGATGAATGCAGAAAAGCATGCAAAGATGCTTTGAATTCTGGTCGTGACTTGAGCGAAGGACCTTGCTTGTTAGATCCGATGTCAAATGCAGAATGGGTTTGCGATATAGCTCATAAACCGAGAGAAGCTATAGATGACTTGCGTGAAAATCAATGCAATGCATGGCATAACGGGACAGCAAAGCATTTTATAGAGCTTACACCAAATTGCGAGCTGATAAAAATAGTTTGAACAAAAAATTTAAAAAAGCAATTGACTTGAATAAGTAAAAGAGGAAAATGTGTAAAATAAGCAGAACGCTGACTCTTGTTGTAGGCCATATCTTGCTTATTGTTGGAATTTGGTTATTTTCCAAAGGATTGATTTTAAATCCGAATAAGCCTGTATTGTTGCATCCAATATTTTTGGGCCTTATTGTTTTGTTTGCTGGAATTTGTGCAATTAAATGTAAATGTGAGAAAGAAAAATGAAAAAACAAGGGGCGTTTGAGTTGTCTGTCACGACAATGGTTATAATAGTTATTGCAGTTATTTTGCTTATTCTCGGTTTGGTCTTTGTAAGACAAATCTTTGGTGTGGCGACAAAAAGTGTTGATACAATAGACGATCAGCTTCAAAATGAATTGATGAATCTTTTCGAACAAGAAGGTAAAGATATTGTGGTAAAGCTGGGAAGTCAACAAACTGCTAAAATCAGGCAAGGAACTCAGGGGTTTGGTTTTGCTTTCGGAATAGCACCGGACAATGTAAATAACTTAAATACTTGCAAATATAGCATAACCAATGTTGGCGGTACGTGCAACAATCCGATGAGTTGGTTTGTGTATGGAACAACAAACTTACCTTTCACAGAAATTTCTGCAACAGCAGCTTTTGATATAATTAAAGTTAACATTCCGACAGATCAAAATCCTTGCGATCATAAGTTCAAGCTAACGGCTACTTGTGGAAACTGGCAGAGATCAACTTTCTTTACAATTCAAGTTATCAAAAAAGGATTTTTTTAGCTAAATTTTTAAACTTCTTTTTTCTTTAAATTGCATGCTAAAGCTGTACAATACTCTTACAAGGAAGAAAGAAGTTTTCAAGCCGATCGATAAAGTCAATAAAGTTGTTAGAATTTACAGTTGTGGGCCGACGCCTTATTCGTATCAGCACATAGGAAACTTGAAGGCTTATATATTTGCAGACATACTAAAAAGAGTTTTGCTTTTCAATGGTTATAAAGTCAAACATGTAATAAATATAACAGACGTCGGTCATCTAACTAGCGACGCAGATACTGGCGAAGACAAGATAGAGCAAGCAGCAAAAAAAGAGAAAAAAACAGCTAAAGAGATAGTGGATTTTTATTTCAACATTTTTCATCAAGACTTGAAAAAGTTGAACGTTTTAGAGCCAGATGTTTGGTGTAAGGCGAGCGAGCACATAAAGGAACAAATCGAGCTTATTAAGAAGTTAGAGGAAAAAGGCTATACTTACAGAACTAGTGATGGGATTTATTTTGATACGAGCAAATTTAAAGACTATGGTAAGTTGGCAAGATTGAAAAAAGAGAAGCTCAAAGCAGGGGCGAGGGTTCCTTTGGGAGAAAAAAGAAACATTACGGACTTTGCTTTGTGGAAATTTTCCAAAGAGCCTGGAAAAAGACAACAAGAATGGCAGAGTCCTTGGGGTTTGGGATTTCCCGGTTGGCATATTGAGTGCAGCGCAATGTCTATGAAGTATCTTGGCGAACATTTCGATATTCATACTGGCGGCATAGATCATATAGCTGTACATCATGTTAATGAAATTGCACAAAGTGAAGCAGCAACAGGAAAAAAGTTTGTGAATTATTGGCTTCATGAAAACTTTTTAACTTTCAAAGGAGAGAAAATAAGCAAAAGCACGGGCGGTCTTTACACGCTTACAGAATTAGAAGAGAAAGGCTTTCAACCTCTTGTCTATAGGTATTTTATCTTGACAGGTCATTATAGAAAACCTCTAAACTTTTCTTTAGAAATTTTAGAAAATGCAAAAAAGTCTTTTGAAAGATTGAAAAATATTGTTTCACAGCTAAAAGACGATGGAAAAATTAATAAAAAATATTTGAAAGAGTTTGAAGATGCAATTAACGATGACTTGAATACGCCAAAAGCCTTGGAAGTTTTGTGGAGGCTTGTTCGAGACAAGAAAGCAGAAGGTAAAGTTAGAACAATAAAAGAAATGGACAAAATTTTTGCTTTGGATTTGTTGAAAAAAGAAGAAATTGAAGTTCCAGAAGAGATTCTGAGGCTTGTCGAGGAGCGAGAAAGGGCGCGCAAAAATAAAAATTTTAAGCTTGCCGATGAAATAAGAGAGAAAATCAAGGAAAAAGGTTATGCTATAGATGATACTCCAGAAGGACCTAAACTTAGAAAGGTGAAAAATGTCACGTAAGCCATGTCCAAACAAAAAAGAAAACGAAAACGTATGTCCTTGCATATTTTTGAATTGTCCGAGGCATGGAGTTTGTTGTGAATGTTTACAGTATCATAAAGCGATAAACCTTCCTACTGCGTGCGTTACAGGCTTTAAAGAAGGCTTTACCGAGGAGGAGCTGGAAGATATTGAGGAAGCGGAAAATGTATAGGTGGTTTTATACTTCTTCAGGCAAATTAGTTATTGCAGGAAAAAATGCAGAACAAAATGAAGAGATTATGAGAAATGTAAGGCCTGAAGACATTGTGTTGCATACAGCTTCACCGGGATCTCCGTTTTGTGTAATTAGAAAACCGAATGCGCAAGACTTGAAAGAAGCTGCCATTTTTTGTGCTTGCTTTAGTCAAGACTGGAAAAGAGGCAAAAAAAAGGCAGAAGTTCACATCTTTAAAGGAGAGCAGGTTTATAAAGAAAAAAGCATGCAAAAAGGAACTTTCGGCGTCTTGGGAAAAGTTTTTAGGAAAAAAGTCGAACTTAAGCTTACATTGGTTTTTCAAAAAGACGAGAAAGGAAAGCCTAAATTGAGAGCTGTTCCTTTGAGCTGCTATAAGCATTTTTGTTTTTTGGATAAAAAAAATAAAATACCAAAGATAGTTCTCAAACCGGGAAAAATTAAAAAAGAAGAGGCTGCTCATAGAATTAGTTTAGAACTTGCAAAGTGCGGGCAAAAAATTTCGATTGAAGAGATTTTGCAGGCGATTCCTGCAGGAGGTTTTGAAATATGCAAGGGCTAGTAAAATTCCAACTTGGGAAGCATGGCTTGACTAAAAATTTTCTCGAGGCTCTTGGAAAAACATTTAAAAACCACGAGCTTATTAAGATCTCTGTACTCAAAAGTTGTTGCAGAAACAGGGAAGAAATAAAAGTAATTGCCTCAAATTTATGCGAAGGACTTAAAGAAGCTTACAAGAAAAGATTTACATATAAAATCGTTGGATATACAATTTTTGTAAGAAAATGGCGACATTAGTGCATGAAATTGAACCTATGAAATTTATTTTAGCTCTAGCTTCTGAACTAAAAAAGATGCCGGAATTTAAGATGCCGGAATGGGCCATGTTCGTCAAGACCAGTGTAGCAAAGGAAAGGCCTCCTGAGGAAAAAGATTGGTGGTATATAAGGGCTGCCAGCATATTACGTTCAGTTTACATTAAAGGAGTTGTAGGAGTTTCACGCTTAAGAGTAAAGTATGGATCGAGAAAGAATCGTGGAATGAGGCCAGAAAAATTCTACAAAGCATCTGGGAAGATTATAAGAACTATTTTACAACAAGCTACAAAAGCTGGACTTGTTGAGCATATTAAAGGAAAAAAAACAGGAAGAAGATTGACAAAAAAAGGAAAAGAATTTTTGGAAAAACTAGCAGAAAAGCTTAAGGAGAAAAATGGAGAGCAATGAAATTCAGAAAATAACAGAGCAAATAATAGAACTTGAGAGAATAGCAAAACAATATATGACAAAACAAGCAATACAAAGATATGGGAACTTGAAAATAGCCCATCCGGAAGTTGCCGTTAAAGCTATTGCAGCGATAGCGCAAGCCGCACAACTCGGACAAATTCAAGGGCAATTAGACGATGAGGACTTCAAAAGATTGCTAATTGAGATTCAAAAAGATAAAAAAAATTTTACTTTTAGAAGATAATGGCGCGTTATAAAACTTTGACAAAAAAATTAAGACTTGGCAAACAAGGAAAAAGAACTAGATGGGCTCCGTTTTGGGTAATTCCGAAAGCAAAAGGAAAAGGAAAGAAAATTCATCCGGTTGAGCTTACGAGAGTTAAAAGACATTGGAGAAGAAGAAAAATTAAAAAATCAATAAAAAGACAAGAAAAAAGAAGAAAAAACATAGAGTTCAAGTCTGGAAGAATAGAAAAAAAGTTCTAAAATGACAGACGAGAATGTTTTATTGGAAAGAATTTATACCATTCCTTTGCGGAAAGAATGGTTGAAAGTACCAAAGTGGAAACGAGCAAAGAAAGCAATGAAAGCAATTCGCGAATTTGTTGAAAGGCACATGAAAGTTTACGATTCCGATGTAAAAATCAAGATAAGCGATTGGGTAAATAAAGCTGTTTGGTGTCGCGGTATAAAAAATGTTCCTCATAAGATAACGGTTAAAGTAGTGAAAAAAAGCAATGAAATTTTTGTCGATTTTGTTGGGCTGCCGAAAAAATTCAAACAAGAAGAAGCGAAAATAAAAAGAAAGATGGAAAAAGCTTTGAAAAAAGCAGAAGAGAAGAAGGAAAAAGAAAAGAAAAAAGAAAAGCTCGCAGAAAAGCTCGAAGAAAAAGTAGAGAAGCGCGAAGAGAAAACAGAAGAAGAAAAGATGGCCGAGGAAGAGAAAAAGGAAAGAGAAAAAATACTACACAAGGAGGTTAGAGAACAAGAAAAAAAACTTTTGAAGTTGTCGAAGAAAAAAGAGCAAATAATACACAGAAAGGCTTTAGAGAAATAAATTAAGTTTACAAAGCGCGATCGTTAGTATAAAAATTTTTTTATATTCTCTTTGCCTTCTCAATTTAGAATGACACTCCCGACAATTCCTCAATTGCCCTTATGGACAGCATATCCCATTCTAATTATAGGATTTTTTATCGCATTTTTTTATGTATTCGTAATTTTTCAAAAGGATGAAAAAGAAATTCAAGCGAGAAAGTTCTTTCCTGAAATTGCTTTTGTAATTCCTGCAAGAAATGTAGAAAAATATATAGAAAAATGTGTTGTTAGTGTTGTAAAACAAGATTATAAAAACAAAATTTACATAGTTGTTGTTAATGACGCGAGCGAAGATAGAACGCCAGAAATTGTTAAAAAGTTAAAAGAGAAATACAATTCCAGTTTGAGAGAGATTATTTTAATAAACAGAAAAAAAAGCGTTGGGCGTAAGGCACCTGTTGTTAATACTGGCTTGCGATATGTGTTGAAAAAATTGAAAACAGAGCTTGTTGCTCCTTTAGATTCTGATACTTTTATAGCTAGCGATATTGTTAAGAAGGCATGTGGCTTTTTTGAGCATGACAAAAATGTAGTTGCAGTGACATGTCCTTTGCTTCCTTACAAGCCTTCTAAATTTCTTGAAAAAATGCAAGAGGTAGAGTACATTATGTCGATGTTTTTTAGAAAACTTTTGAGTAGAATCAATGCTCTTTGTTTTACACCAGCATTTTCAATTTTTAGAACATCTTTTTTCAAAAAAGCCGGTTTGTATAATGAAAATACATGGACAGAAGATTTTGATATTGCTTTAAGAGCCAGATCTAAGTTTTATAAAATTGTGCAAATAGATAGCAAAGCATGGTTTATTGCACCGGAAACATGGAAAAAGTTGAGAAACGAAAGAGTAAGATGGGCCCATGGAACTTTCCAAGCTTTGTTCAAAGACTATCGCTATATGATTTCTCCGAAGTACGGCATGATCGGAACTTTTTTCTTGCCTGTAACTGTTTTTTTTGGTTTGACTCTTATCATGGTTGCTTTTTTGATGATAGTTTACAATGCTATCGCTTCTTCGATTAATTTTTTGCACAATCTTAGTATAGGTTGGAAGCCTATTCTTGATTTTAAGATAAATCTTTTCGATATTTCTGTGTTCCTTTCAGATCCGAGAGTTATTCTAGCAATTATGGCTATTTCTATTTCAATTTTCTTTCTTACGTTTGCGCAAAAATACACCAAGAAGAAAGTGAATTTGTTTTATTATTTTATTTTTATTACAATATTTACATGGTTTTTGGCTTATACACAATTAGAAGGTTTGATAAGATATATTTTTAAACTAAAAATGAGTTGGGGAGAAATGCATAAAAAATGAATAAGCTAAAAGCTAGAGAGCGCGCAATAAAAGAAGAAGCAAAAAAATCGCGTAATTTGTTTATAGGAACTGCTATAGTTACTACTGTTGTGTTTGTTTTAGGCTTGCTGTTGGGGAATTATATTGCAACTTCACGTATCGAACGTTTTCAAGAATTTGAGGAAAAGTTTTTGGTGCAATTAATAGCTTTAGAATTTAGAGAAGTTTTTGTGCAAGATGTGTGCAAACTTGAGTGGCAAGATGTTTGGGAACAAAAAGTCGAGCTTGGAAGGATGCTGAGTTCTCTTGAAAGAAGATTGGGAAAGGATAATAAAAAATTAAAAATAAGGAAAGAAATTTACGAGTTGATAGAAATAAAAGTTTTGCAAACTCTAGAAAAAATAAAAAAAGAATGTTACGAGGATTTTAGCATTATCTTATTCTTTTATACCAACAAAAAAAACGATCCCTTGGGAAGCGTTGCTGCAAGCGAGGATCAAGGTTTAATTCTTGATCAAGTATATTATGAGCATAGCAGTAAAGGAAAAAAAGTTTATACTTTGGTTTTCGATATCAACTCGGAAAATGCAGCTTCTGTCGCTTTAAGAAAAAAATATAACATTACTAAAGCACCTGCTTTAGTCATAGATGGCAAAACTTACGGTTATCTTACGAAAGAAGAAATAGAGCAATTACTAGAATAGCGTTAACAAAAAATGCGCAAGTTGCAAATACGATCTTTTGAATTTGCAATTCTTTTAATTTTATTTGTTATTGCTACAACTTTCTTTATAATTCAGCATGCATATAGTTTGAAGTGGGATTTTAGTGCTTATGTTCTTAATGCGAAATATCTTTTTAGCAATGGCTCTTATTTTGAATGGCTACGTCCGCCTTTAGTTCCTTTGCTTGTTGGCATTTTCTCGTTTATTACTTTTGGTAACTATACTGCAGCAGAATATTTCTACATCATTTTTGTTTCTTTTCTTTTTTTCCTTGCTTCTGTTAATCTTGCTAAGAAATTGAGAATCAATTCATTGGTTTTTTATGCCTTAATGCTTTCGCCTTCTTTGCTTTTAATTGGCTTGAACGAAGGAACAGAGCTCTTGGTTTTGACTTTCCTAATGTTTGCTTTGAATTTTTTGTTCTCTGAAGCGAGAAGTAGCGCCGCGCTTTTGGGGATCTTTATCGGACTTGCTTCTTTAACACATTATACAGCTCTTGCTTTTGTGTTTTTATTCTTTGTAAGAAAACCCTTGTGCAAGAGAGCGTTTACTTCTTTAATTTTTTTTCTCGTTGTTGTTTTGCCTTGGTTTCTTTATAATTTTTTTGTTACAGGCAGCTTTTTAACCAGCATAGTTGATGCTTATGCGCAAAACATTTACTTTCGTCGTTATTTCTTTATGCCTTTCAATTGGGCTCATTTTTTTAAAATCTTTTCCTATTACTACATCTTTTTTGTTTTAGGAATTATTATTTGCTTTAAAAAATTGAAACACAAAGAAATGAATTGTTTCTCTCCTTTGATAATGCTTCTTATCTTTTTTTTAGTTTTGTTTTCTTATTCGCGAATTCCTTTGAAGACGCCGCGTTATCTTTTTTTGCTTTCTTTGCCGATTGCATTTTTTTCAACTTTCTTTTTTGAAAAATTAAAAGAAAAATCAAAAAAATTATTTGTCATAGCTATCATAGCTATTGTGCTTTTCAATTTTATCTTTGCTTTTTCTAATTTTTTTGTTTCTTTTTCTAGCAAAGAAGTATACAAGAATGCTCTTGAAAGCTTGGACAAAAAATGTATGTATGCTTCGGATCATTGGGTGTATTTGAATTATTTTGGTTTTGTTGCAGAACCTATGCCATGGGATCAAGAAGAACTTTTGCATGAGCTTGAGAAAGGTAAAAGGTTTGTTATTTTTGGATCCGAGGAACCAGAGTATTTAAGCAATAGTTCTTTTTTAGAAACGCTTCCAAAAATAAACAAAACTTCTAATTACTTAGTTCTAGGCAATGAAACCTTTTGTATGGAACCCTACAAAGTAGATACAACCTATCTTGAAGGACTTCGAAAAAGAAATATAACAAAACTTAGCAATTGCCAAATTATTATGCCTTATCCTTTAGAATTTTTATGTAAGGTAATAAAATGAAATAAAATGAAACTTTCCGTTGTCATTCCGTGCTATAATGAGGAGGGATGCATTAAAAATACTTTAATTAAAATAAACAAATTTTTGAAAAAGAACAAGAAAGTCGAAGATTATGAAATAATTTGTGTCGACGATGGAAGTCTCGACTCTACGAGAGAAATAATAACTAAAATTATGCGCTCTGATGCGCATATTAAGATAAATCGAAAAAGAGAAAACAAAGGCAAAGGATTTTCCGTTAAAGAAGGCATTCTGCTTGCGAGATTTCCTTACATCCTTGTTAGCGATGCGGATCTTTCAACGCCAATTACAGAACTAAATAAGTTTTTGGATTGTCTTGATTATGATATCGTTATCGGCTCTAGAAATTTAAGAGAATCGATAGTGAAAAGAAGCTTGATAAGGAAAATTACTGGAAGTATTTATGCTAAGATTGTGCAACTTGTGTTGGGACTTGATTTTAAAGATACGCAGTGTGGTTTTAAACTTTTCAAGAAAGATGTTGCAAAAGAACTTGTTAAAAAGCAAAAAATTAATGGTTTTGCTTTTGATGCAGAATTGCTTTTTTTGGCAAAAAAGAAAAATTACAAAATTGTCGAAATTCCTGTAAAATGGAAAGAAGCTAAAAAAACAAGCATAAATCTGTTGAAGCATGGTTTTATCATGCTAAAAGATGTTTTGAGAATAAAGTTTGATTGCTTGAGGTTATGTTGTGATTAAAATTACTCCTGCAATTATCAACCCGATTCCTATCCATTTGAGTGGTGTAAAAGGTTCTTTTAGAAGAACCGAAGCAAAAATCGTTACCCATATGTAACTTGTGGCGATGATAGGATAAAGGATTGAAAGATTACCGTGCTTTAAGGCCCAAACAAAAAGAACCGTGGCTATAGCGTAAAAAAGTATTCCTAGAAGGAAGTAAAAATTTTTGAACCAGGTTAACGGGTTGAATGAAAATTCAGTAGAAGCTAGTTTGAAGAGTAGTTGACCGCTTGCACCAAGTAGTGCACAAAAAAGTACAAGTAAAATAATAAATACAGAGGTTCCCATTTTTTTATTAATTTTAAAAGTTTAAACAATTTAAATATTTTTGTGATTATAACAAATTTTAAATAATCGGCCTTGTTTTTCAATTAAAATGACATATATAAAGAAAATTTTTATTCACGGTTTTAAGTCATTTGCAAAACCGACAGAAATATTTTTCGATAAGCAGATGAATGTTATAGTAGGTCCGAACGGTTCTGGAAAATCAAATATTGTAGATGCCATTTGTTTTGTTTTTGGTAGGCTTAGTGCGAAAAGCATGCGTGTTTCTCGAAGTTCCAATTTGATTTATAATGGGGGCAAAACAAACAAGCCAGCGAATTTTGCTCGTGTAAGTCTTGTCTTTGACAATTCTGACAGGACTTTTTCTATAGATTCTGAAGAAGTAGAAATTTCTCGAATTGTTAGAAGAGATGGAACGAGCATTTATAAAATAAATAACGAAACGAAGACGAGACAAGAAGTTTTAGAGCTTTTGGCACAAGCGGGAATAGATCCAGAAGGTTTCAACATAATTTTACAAGCTCAAATCGATACTGTAGTTAAGATGCGTCCTGAAGAAAGAAGACAAATTATTGAAGAAGTTGCTGGAATTTCCGTTTACGAAACAAGAAAAGAAAAATCTTTGCATGAACTAGAAAAAACAGACGAAAAACTTAGGGAGGTCGGTACAATTTTAAGAGAAAGAGCCGCTTTTATGAATAATCTTGAGAAAGAAAGAAAGCAAGCTTTGAAACATGAATTTTTAAAAAATCAAATAAAAAAATGTAATGCTTCTTTGCTTGCTAAAAAAATAGAGGAAAAAGATAAAGAAATTCAAAGAATAAATAAAGAGATAGAAAAAAAACAAAAGGAAATTGCAAAAATAAGTGCTTCTATAGATAATTTAAGAAAACAGATAGAACAAAATTCGAAGCAAATACAAGATATAGAGAAACAACTTGAAAGAGAGACTGGCACGACACAAGAAAAACTTGTTGCGGAAATTTTAACTATAAAAACAGCGCTGGCCGCTTTTGAGGTAAAGAGAGAGAATATAAAAGAACAAATAGAAAATACTATAAGAAAGCAAGAAAGCAATGCTGCAGAAAAAGCAAGAATTCTACAAGAAATTAAAGAAATCGAAGAAAAAGCTAGCGTTAAGGTTGATAAAAGTGAAAAGGAAAAATTCGAGTTTATTACTTCAGAAATAGAAAAATTGAAACAAGAACTTAGAGAAATCGAGCTAAAGCAAAAATCGTTTGAGAAAAATAAAATAGAAGTTGAAAAAAAAGAAACAAATTTGGAAGAAAAAGAAAAAAAAAAAAAAATTTTGCAAGGACAAATAGA
>JAWANM010000011.1:0-24771 GCA_038895375.1 Candidatus Pacearchaeota archaeon
TTGCTTTGTCGATAAATTTTCTCAAAAGCCCTAGATTTTTCTCTCTTATTAGGCACGCATCATAAAATTCTTGCTCTTTGTTAAAGCTATTGAAATCTTCTATTTTTGAAATCTCTCTGACGAAAAACATCCTAGAAAAACCTTTTTCTTTTGCAATAGCTTCTATTTGCTTGTTTCTTTTTCCAAGAAAAAAATCTATATTTTCCATGTTTTTACAAAACATTGTTTATTTTAAAACTTTTTTAAAAGAGAAATAAATTTAAATTCAACTTAACTTGAGATAGTATGGAAATTACAATAAAAACAAACAAAAGAGAAGAAATTATCGACATCACGGAAAAAATCAATGAAATTGTTAAGAAAACGAAAATTAAAAAAGGATTTTGTATTGTTTTTGTACCTCATGCTACTGCAGCAATAACAATAAACGAATCCTACGATCCTGCAATTAAAGAAGACTTTCTTAGCCTTTTAAGAACAATGGTTCCAAAAGGAAAATGGCTTCATGACAAAATAGACAATAATGCAGATGCTCACATAAAATCTGCAATCATAGGCTCGAGTGTTGTGATTCCTATAGCAAATTCAAAGCTCCAATTAGGAACTTGGCAAGGAATAATGTTTTGTGAATTCGACGGACCTCGCGAGAGAAAAATAATTTTACAATGCATAGAAAATGCCCAACAAGCTTAATCAAAAGCATTGAAAAATGAAAAAACTTTTCATAGTTTTCGATGGCATCGATGGAAACGGCAAAACAACACAAGCCATGCTACTGAAGGAGTATCTCGAAAAAAAAGGTTTTAAAGTACTTTACACCAGCGAGCCAACAGAAAGCGAATATGGAAAAAAAATAGAAAACTTGTTAAGAAAAAAATTTGCATCGAAAGTAAGCAAAGAAAAGTGGATCGAACTTTTTACAAACGATAGAAAAGAAAACGAAAAAAGAATAAAAGCAGCTCTCGATTCAGGCCAAATTGTAATTTGCGATCGTTATGTTTATAGCACTTTAGCTTATCAGTTAGAAGAACAAGAATGGCAATCTTATGCTTCTTCTTTCTTGAAGCCAGACATAGCTTTTATCTTGGACTTGCCAGTCGAAACAGCTTTAAAAAGAATAAAAGAAAGATGCAAAAAAGATAAAAAAAAGAAAGCATATTTTGAAAAAGCACAATTGCTAAGAAAAGTAAGAAAAAAATTTCTAAAGTTACCAATATTTCTGAATCACAATATAAAAATTATCGACTCGACAAGAACAATAGAAGAAATTTTTCGCGATATTAAAGAAGAAGTCGAGCGCTTATTGGGCTAATACTTGTAATGCCAAAAAGCCAAATGGTTTTTAGGAGTTTTTTTAATTTCTAGATCAAATATTTTACTTACTTGCTTTTCATACTTTTTATAAGCCTCTGTGTTTTCAACTTTTTTCATCGCTCTTTCCCTAAGTTTTTTAAGTTCTTCCTCTTTTCCTTTCTTCACAATGTTATAAATTTCTTCTACATCCGCTTCAGAAACTTCGAGCTCTTTTTCTATATTTTTGAGCAATTCTGGCAAAGGTCTTAGCTCTGCTCTAAGCCTGGCGAGATACTTCGGGATAAAAGCAGCATTGTTATAAAGCACAACATCGCTTTTAAGAATGTTTTCAATGTAATTTGCTTGATCTAAAAAGGCATGAGCAACATCGCAAGCTTCTTTCGCAACATAATAATACGGATCTGCTAGTACTCTTGCAGTAAGCCTATACAAAGGATCTTGAAAGCTTTCGCTCAATTTTGAAATAAAATCCTCAACTTTTTCTATACTTTCAAGCTTCAATACTTCTCCCAATTCTTCTACTGCATTGCTCAGCCCTCTACTATAATTTACCATTTCTTTTCCCATCGACAAAACTTTAGAAACAATAGAGTTTCCGGCAATGTTCAAAACATTCTCCGCAACTTTGACGTCTCTGCTTAGATCTTCTTGCCACAATGGATTTGAAATTGTCTGAGCAAATAAAGCCGCTTCTAAAGCCATGTATGCTGTATCACTAGGAACAATCGACTCTTTTCCTTTTTCTCTGTGAACTTCAAAAATTCTTTCTTTGTTATTCAACTTAACCTTGAATTTTTCTGCAACATACACTTTATAAGTTTCTGCAAAAAAGTTTTGTAGAGAAAAAAGAATTAAAAAAAGTAAAGAATTTATTTTTTTCATTTTTAAATTTTTAGGCTTGACTTTTAGCTCAAGCAAGCAAACTCTCAAAAGCTTCATCTATTGCTTTTTTAGACCATCCGGCTTTAAGAAGTCCTGTTTCGATTTCTTGTCTCGAAAAGCCTGCCCTGAGCGCTCTTTTAATGTGCTCTACAAGATAATTATTTTCAAATTTATGCGATTCGACTTTTTCTTTTTTAAGCCTTGGCCTTGAGCTAGGATGAAAAGGAACTTCAAAATTTTCTAAACTTCTTCTCACAAAATATTTTCTTGTTAGCAAATCTGTCAATTTTGTTTTCGCAATAAGCAAAAACACAATCACTATAGCAAGAATAGCAATTAAAGTATAAAGCAATGTTTCTTTTGTTTCTCTGCATGCCTCTATCTCTAAAGGCTTCATAAAAGTTGTATTACATCCTCGAACGTCTTGGCATGTTCTTTTTTTAAAACCGTTCTCGCATTTACTCCACTGCGAACATATCCACTCCTCGACGCAGCAAACTCTAGTTTCTGCCACATAACTCATGTTGCTTGCATCACAATTCGAAATGCAAACACACAATTTTTCTTGTATCGAACCATTACATTTTTGCCATGCACAATTCCATACTGCTTGAACTTGGCATGCTCTACTAACTATTCTTGGAGGTAAGCAGCCATTCAAGTCGGTAACATTTGCGTATTGCACTCCATTAATGCAAGCGCTCCAAGGACCATAGCTCCAGTTCGGCTCACAACCGCAATCGGCATCGCTACTACATTCGTCATCGCCTTCGCCGGCAACATAAACACAGCTATAATTCACGCATTCTTTATGCCTTGGTTGCTCGACAACAAAAAATCCTGCTCTTATGCTATCTTTCGGCACGATAAAAGTATCATTGTAGTTAATATTTACAACAAGCAAATAATAAGCGCTTTTGCTGGGAGTTTTTTGTAAGCCGAGAGCATAAAGATTTCTCAAAGGAATTTCATAGCTGTTATTCCAACCAGAACAATTGATATTGGCAGCGCATGTTCCATTGCTACAATTGCAATTTTCTATCATCATCGTCATACTATAGCATCTATATGGCTCATACCAACCTACACCAAAGGTTCCGTTAAGGCAAACAGGGGCATAACTACTTGGCAAGTTTGCACACTCAGCATATTTTATTAGTACTTGCTGACCAAAACAATTAGCATACCATCCTTCGCTATCACGGCCTATATACTTACATTCTGGCTTTGAGCAAGAGCTGCACTCATATTTCTTTATAAAAGGTCCTTCGCCGCAAAAATTTTCACCAACATAGCCATCAACACAACTATCGTAAATTTCTCCTTTTGAGTAAATGTCTCTACAACTTCCTCTAATATAAGGATTAATGCCATCCGAATCGTTGCAGCTTTCATAAATTTGCGGATGTGGTTCTATGCTAGAAGTATTATAACAATAACCAACACCAAAGCCAGATGGCTGACCAGGAAACGGAATGCTATGCGTTCCATTCCAATACTTGTATAGAGCATTTGTAAAATTTCCTTTTCCTGGCGTAGTAGATTTTTCAATCAATTGCTGTAAAGTGAAAACATCTTGAGTTGCAATACAATAATCGCCACAATAACCAAAAGGTTCTGGTGTGCCTGTACAATTCAAGTTTATATAAACATTTCCAGCAACTCCATACTTACAACATTTTTTGTTGTAAGCAAGACAACTTCTTGGCTCTAAAGCTGTGTTGCCATTACAAAAAAATTCTTCTGGCGAGTCTATAGCAAGTATTGTAGCAGGATCGCAAGATTCATTGCTTATTAAGCTTGTGCCATTAACATCGCACCATTTATAAGCATCGCCATTTTCACAAACATAGTACCAAGGAAAGTAAGCAAGTATGTTGAAAGTAATGTTGGTATTCAAAGGCAAAAAATCTCCTTCTGAAAGATTTATTTTAAGTTTGCCCTCAAGCTGCTGATTGCCTCTATAATTTATTTTATCTAGCTGCAAAAATGTTCCGCTTGAAACTTTTGAAACAATCTTGCCGGGTAAAAACGTTAGAGCAATTGCAAGTATAGCAAGAATGATTAAAGGCAAAATAGGAATTGAAAAATTTTTTTCTCTTTTTCTTCTATCGAATTTTTGCACAATAGTGCTCATTCTTTCCCTCTTTTCTTTCTCTTTTTGATAATGAAAAATAGTATTTAAATTTTCTCATGAAAAGTTGTTTTTATAAAAAGCCACAAATCTTTGCTTGCCAAAATATTTCATTCAAAGAGCTAGTAGAAAGCGAGCAGAATTTTGACTTTATGCTTTTAACCTTTTATATTTCCTATCGGCCTCAATCTGCAAACTTTTCTAGCGATGTTTGCTTTATCAACAGCATCGACAACATCCTCGACAGGCTTGTAAGCCGAAGGGGCTTCCTCTGCAACTCCGGCAAAACTATGGCATCTTACGTAAATGCCTCTAGCATTTAGCTCTTCGATAACTTTTGTTCCACGCCATTGCTTCTTCGCCTGTGTTCTCGACATCGCTCTTCCGGCTCCATGGCACGAGCTAAAAAAAGTTTTACTTCCTTCTTTTGTTCCATGCAAGATATAACTAAAAGTTCCCATTGTTCCGCCTATGAGAACCGGCTGCCCTATTGCTCTATAAGCTTTAGGCAACTCTTCTCTTTCAGGTCCAAAAGCTCTTGTAGCTCCTTTCCTATGAACATAAACCTCGATGGTTTTGTTATCAACAACATGCTTTTCGGCTTTGCAAGAGTTGTGTGATATTTCATAAAAAGTTTCGACAGAAGCTTTAGGAAAAATTTTGCTAAAGCCTTCACGCACAAGATGCGCTATGACTTGTCTATTTGCATAAGCATAATTTAAAGCACATGTCATTGCTCCAAAATAGCGCTGTCCTTCCTCGCTTTGAATAGGAGCGCAAACAAGCTCACGATCGCGAATAGGGATTTTATATTTTCGAGAAGCTTCTGCCAAAACTTTCAAATAATCTGTTCCGATTTGATGTCCTAAAGCACGAGAACCGCAATGAATCCACACCATAACTTGATTTTTCTCTAAGCCAAAACGCTTTGCTATTTTTTCATCATAAATTTCATCTATGTAATTGACCTCAAGATAATGATTGCCAGAGCCAAGAGTCCCGACTTGTTTTTTTTCACGCTTCAATGCAAGCTCGCTTACCGCTTCTGGAATTGCTCCTTTAATCGAGCCTTTGTCTTCTATAAACTCCAAGTCCTCTGGAACTCCATATCCTTTTTCAACAACCCATTTTGCACCCAAGGTTAGAACCTCATGAACTTCTTCGTCACGCAGCAAGATCTTACCCCTAGAGCCAAGGCCGGCTGGAACAATCCTAAAAAGCTCGTCTATAAGCTCTTTAATTTTTGGCTTAACGTCTTCAAGCATCAAATCTGTTTTCAAAGCACGAACTCCGCAGCCGCCATCAAAGCCGACACCGCCGACACTAACAACGCCATCTTCAGAAAAAGCAGCAACGCCGCCTATAGGAAAACCATAACCCCAATGAGCATCCGGCATTGCTATTGCTGCTTGCTGAATTCCAGGCAAGCATGCTACATTGCTAAGCTGTTCCCAAACTTTTTCGTCCATCTCACGAATGAGCTTTTCAGAAGCAAAAATTTTCCCGGGTACAAGCATGTCTCCTTGTTTTGGTATTTCCCATTCATACTCGCTAATTTTTTTGAACTTTTTCGGATCCATGATACCTCCTTTTTTCTGATAAAAGAAAAAAGAATATCTTTAAAATCTTTCGTTTTACAATTGCAATGTCCTAAGAATGAATTCTTGCCCCAAATCGTCTTTCCCTTTCAACTCTTTCATAGCTATTTCAAAATAGCACTCTGGATCATAAACACGGTCTGAAAAGAATCTCATGTTTCTCGGATCATCGATAGTTTTATTGCATTTCTTGCAAACAACTTTCCCTTTGAGCAACTTCATTTGCTCATACATTTTTTTACTTTCTTCATAATACCATTCACTGAACTCCTTTTTTGTTAAGCAATACCAAGCAGGATATTTTTCAAGCTCTTTTTCTAGAAAATTTTTTCTTTCTAAAAGTTCATCATAAAAAACACTTCTCTTTTCAGTTTTTGCCAATATTGCTTTTATTGTATTGAGCGTTATTTCCAATTCTTTTTTTGTTTCCTTTCTTTTTTCAATTACCCCTTCGAGCAAAACATAAATGTCCATTTAAACGTCACACAAAAAAAATATTTAAATATTTTTATTCAGAAGAATATACTTTTTTATTGAACCAAGACCAAGTATCCAACCAAAACAAACCAAAAAAGCGACCGGTTCTGTTTAGATGTCGATTTAAAAAATAAAAAAAGAAAAAATAAACAAAATTACTCCTGTATCGTCTGCGCAAAGTTTCCGGTTGATACTTGTTCTAGCCCGGTTCCAGAACCACATGCATCATCCTCGCATCTCTTGAATGTAAGCTTCAGAGTTCCTTTAAGTTTTTGATTTGCAACAAGATCTGGACAGCCGGTCAAAGTGTACGTGAACTCTTCCTCCACAGAATGTTTTCTTCCCTGTGTGTAAGAACACGTGTAAGAACTTCCACCGTAGGTTCCAGTAAGCTCAATTTTTATTACACGATAGTTTTGGTCACCACTATTTTGGATAATTACATTTACTTGGTTATCGCTAGCATCCGCCCTCGCTTCAACGCAACCCCAAGGAGCTGTCAAAGTGCAAATGTTTGCTGTTGTTCTTCCGACGTTCAACACACCAAAAGCTATCAATGCTGCGATTGCTATGATTGCTATCAAAATTGCCCATCCATAAGTCATCAAGAACTCCATCGCTGCTTGTCCTTTTTTGTTTCTTGATCTTAAAAACATTTTTTACCTCCTTTCATTTACCTCTTTTTATTTACTTATTCATTAGAATTCTGAATATTTAAAGTTATCGGCAAGCAGAGAAAAATATTTAAAGTAGTTAGAACATAAAAAAGCATGATAATCAAAAAAAGAGTCGAAGGAATTTTAACAATAATTTTTGTTCTTGCACTAATTTTTTTATCTCCTTTCGTTTCTGCGTTCAACGTTACATTAGAGCCTATAACAGATGTTGTTGCTATAGAACTTACAATCCCGGCAAAATACAATGTTACTATAAAAAATGATGCAAGCAGAGCGAGAAATTTTTCTATCTACACTCTTGTCGACTTACAGCTGAAACCAGAGTTTGTATTTGTTGAAGCAAACTCTGAAAAAAGTTTTGTTTTAGAGGCCCTTCCTCCAAAAAGAAGCGAAGGATCGAAAAAGTATAATTTCTACGTAAGAGCCGAAGAAACGCCTTTTACACAGCCGATAGAAAGTAGCTTGATAATGAAAATCCTTCCTCTCGATAAAATTCTTATTATCGATTTGCCATCTGAGCTAGCGCGCGATGACAAATTGCTCATTTTAAATTTGAAAAACAAAGAAAACATAAACCTCGGTACTTTTAGCTTTAGTCTTGTTTCAGAGCTTTTCAATTTCTCTTCTGAAACAAGCTTACAAAAAGAAGCAAAAAATTTTTCTATTGCGCTCGACCTAACAAACAAGCACGCCGGGACATACAACATCACTTTCAACGCATTTTTGAATAACGAATATAATTACAAAAAAATTATTACTGTAACTCTGAAAGAAGTTTCTAACATTATAGAAACAAAAACGAAAAAATGGCACTTCTTTGGATATACAAATATAATAACTAAAAAAAATGAAGGCAACGTAAGAAAAGTTGTAACGATAGAGCTTCCTATTAGCACGCTTGAAAATGCTTTTACATCTTACAACATACAGCCAACTACAAAGGCCAGACAGCAAAATAAAGTAATTGTCGTATGGCAAAGAGAGTTGCAGCCTGGAGAAAGCTTTACAATAGAAGCAAGAACAAACTACACTACTTTGGTTGTTGTTGTAATTGTAGTCGCAATAGCTTTGATCTTTTATCTTATATTTTTCACAAAAAAAGTTGTGATAAAAAAGAAAGCGATTAGGCTTAAAACAAAGGGTGATGAGTTTGCAGCAAAGGTAATCATCGTAGCCAAAAACCTAGGAAAAGAGATTCGCAATGTTAAGCTAGTCGATAGATTGCCTATGAGTACAAAACTTTATGAAAAATTCGGAACTGTAAAGCCCGATAAAATAGAAAAAAGCAAAGTAGAATGGAATTTCGCAAGTCTCTTGCCTGGCGAGGAAGTCGTAACTTCTTACATAGTTTATAGTAAAGTCGGAATGACTCATGTAGAATTGCCTGCAGCTTCTTTAAGCTATATAGACGAAAAAGGCAAAACGCACACAATAAGTTCGGCAAAAGTTGTTGTCCTTTGAAGGTTGGCCTTTAAAAGCAAGACTGCAATCTTTTGCTTTTGACAAACAACTATTTTTCAGTTTGGTGTTTTTTTGGAAACTTTTTGATATACTCTCTAATAACTTTTTCAAAGAAAGTTACTGCAGAATTCCATATTTTCATAACTTCTTCTGGTTTAAAGTATAATGTATCTAGTTTCTCTGGGTTTTGGCGTAGATCTTTTATCATATTCAATGGCTCAAGATCCAGCATAGGAAAATATTCTTCCAATTCTTTCGGAGAGAAAAATTTCTGGGCTCTTGGCTTCTGATCCACTAAATAAAGAACATTTCTTAAAACAGTGTTTGTTATATCGAGAGTTTCCAAAAATTTATCCAAGAACATCTCGTAATCTGCTTGTTTGTAATACTTTGCAAACAACAAATCCTTTCTTATTTTCCTGAGATTATGGCTCAATCTACTTTCAGATCCTGTCTTTGTTTCTAAGCAGATCATTTCGTTTCTGTAATCTGGACCAAAAATGATTTTTCCTTCTTTAAGGAAAAGATCATAGAGATCTTTATCAAAAGAATTAAATCTTCCATCTCGTATTGTTGTCACATCCAGCGGAGCAACTTGAAAAGGAACGTAATTCTTTTTTAGTGCTTCGCACAAAACAATCGAAACTTTCTGCATGAAATCTTTAGGTATCACAACGTCATAAGGAAAAATCAAGACAGCATCAATATCGCTTACTCCCGGAGTATGTGTTTGGTTCGCAAATGAACCATAAATCATTAAACTAAACTCATTGTTTCCAAGCTCTTTCAATCCTTTTTTAAAATTTGCCATGAAGGCTTCGTAATCCTCGGCTTTCGGCCTTGGTGCGTTGTAACCGGGTATTATCATATTAGCAAACCATCTTCACACTTTATAAAATTTGCTTTTTTAAAGTGAATACAAGTTTCCAAAGAAGCGCTATGCTTAAGCTCTTCATTCATATTTGACAATCTTATTTCCAAGATAATATGCAAGAATGGCATTGACAATGCCTAGAGCTCCTGTTATAGAGGCTTCAAAAAATTCTCTCTTAAGGACATGATCGATAGTTGCATAAATATTGAATCCAGAAATAGCAGAATGAGCTGCAAGCAATGCTAGCTTTATCTCTAAATTCTTGTGATTCGGCTTTTTGTTATGCTCATTATTCGGATCTATCATATAAAGTACAGAGAGAATATATTTATAAATTACATGCTTCTATCGAAGTAAATTTTAAATACAATCTTTACCTTGAAGAGAAATGGATTTCATTAGCATTCAAGAGGCTTTAGAAAAGAAGAAAGGTCATGTCGCAATAAGAGGCTGGGTCTATCGCGACAGAAAGCATAAAGACAAGGTCTTTCTTGTTATTCGCGACTCTACAGACATAATTCAAGCTATTGTTTCGAAAGATTCTGTAAGCAAGGAAGTGTGGCAAGATGCATGCAAAGTAACGACAGAAAGTTCTGTTATGCTCGAAGGAAATTTGCGCAAAGATGATAGAGCGCCAAATGGTTACGAAATTGACGTAACAAACTTCAAGATTGTTGGCCTTGCAGAGCCTTTTCCGATTACGCGCGATCTGAGCGAAGAATTTTTGCTTGACATAAGACATCTTGCAATAAGATCAAGAAGGCTCACTTCTGTACTTAAAATTCGCTCTACTGTTCTAGGAGCATTGCATGAATGCTTACGCTCAAAAGGTTTTATCGAGGCACAAGCGCCTAGTTTGACTGTAGCAACAAGCGAAGGCGGCGCCGAAACATTCAAGGTAGATTACTTTGGTAAGAGAGCATTCTTAACACAATCCTGGCAATTCTATGGCGAAAATCTTGTGAATGCTCTCGAAAAAGTTTATGCAATAGCGCCCTCTTTTCGAGCTGAAAAATCTAGAACGCCGAGGCATTTAACAGAATTCTGGCATTGTGAAGTCGAGCAGGCATGGGTTGGAATGGAAGAAATGATAAAAATAGCCGAAGATTGCATAATGAATTGTATAAAAAAAGTGTTAGAAAACAACAAAAAAGAGCTTAGCATTCTTGGCGTAGAAGAAAAACATTTGAAAAAAATAAAAGCATCGTTTCCGAGAATTACCTACAAAGAAGCAATTCAAATGCTGCAAAAAAAAGGCTTGAAGATAGAGTATGGTAAAGATTTCGGAGCCAAAGAAGAAAAAGAAATAGCCAAAATTTTTGACAACTTCGTCACTGTAACAAACTATCCTCTCGAGATCTTGAAATTTTATCATGGCGAAGACAAAAACAACCCTGGAACTGGAATGAACTTCAACATTTTTGCTCCCGATGTTGGCGAAATTGTCGACGGTTCTGAAAGAGAATCTGACTTAGAAAAAATAAAAGAAAGGCTCAAGAAAGCAAAAATAGACCTCAAAGATGCAGACTGGTATCTAGATTCTCGTCGATATGGTGCCGTTAGGCATGCTGGCTTTGGCCTAGGAGTCGAAAGGCTCGTACAGTGGATTTGCAAGTTGAAAAGCATCAGAGATGCCATTCCTTTCCCAAGAACAGTAACAAGAATAAGACCATAAAATGATCAAACTTCTAGGCATCGCCGATGTCGTGATTGGCTTTTTCTTGTTTCTTGCCTTTTCCTCTTTCAAACCGCAAGCACTATTGATAATTTTTGCTTTTTACTTGCTCGTAAAATTTATAGCCTTCTCTTTAGAAACCATCGCTTTTGCAAATTTTTTCGATCTTTTTGCTTCTATAGTAATCTTTCTATCTATCGCAATGCCGTTGAACAAAATTTTCTTTCTCATTACCGCCTTTTTATTGCTACAAAAAGGACTACTCAGTTTGCTTTGAAAATTTATCGTTCGACAAAAACTTTAAATATTCTGTCCCTTTCTTAAAATTATGAAAAGAGGAAAAGTAAGTAAAAAAGTGAGCAAAGAATCTGAAGTTAAAAGAAACCAATTCGAAAAGGCTAAAACAAAAAAATCAAACGCCGGGTTTATTCTTGCGCTTATCGCTCTTACAATTTTAGTGATCAACATTGTTTTTGTTTTTGCAGGCTCAACATGGATAGAAACCCAGCTCAAAGAAGTAGGATATCCTGTTCCAGAAAATTTCTCTCAACTGCTAATTGTGTATGGCATTTTATGGGCTGCTCTTGCGATAATCACAATGATGCTCATAATTTTTTACGAAAATAAAAAAATAAAAATTTGGTGGTTGATGCTAGTGCTAGGCGTTATAGTTTTGCTAGCAGGTAGAATAGAGACTGCAATACTCTTAATAATAGCATCGTTTTTTTACAAAAAAATTTAAAATGAAATTAGACAGCTTGCAGCTGGAATGGCTCGGCCATGCTGCTTTTAAAATAAAGGTTCCTCCAAAAATTGTCTACATCGATCCTTATCAGTTAACTCAAAAAGAAAAAGCAGACATGATTTTAATAACTCATAGTCACTACGATCATTGCTCTCTTGCGGACATTGAAAAAATAATAAAAGAAGGGACGACAATTGTGTGCACACCAGATTGTCAAAGCACGATTGCAAGACTAAAAGAAAAAGTTAATCTTATGCTTGTCGAGCCAGGGAAAGAACTCTCTTTTGAGAATGTGAAAATAAAAACAGTTCCATCTTACAATCAAAACAAAAAGTTTCATCCAAAATCAGAAAGATATGTTGGTTATGTTTTGCAATTTAAAAACGTTGTGATTTATCACGCTGGCGATACCGACTTGATAAAAGAAATGCAAGATCTTACCGGTTACGGAAAAAAAGGCAACATTTTCGTTGCACTTTTGCCTGTCGGAGGCACATACACGATGAATGCTGAAGAAGCAGCAAAAGCCGCAAGCCTTATTAAGCCTTCCATTACAATTCCCATGCATTATGGCAGTATTGTAGGCTCAAGAAAAGATGCTGAAAATTTCTGCAATTTGTGCAAAGAAAAAGGAATTAGAGCTGAAATTCTCGAGAAAAGTTGAGAAATTGCTCAACATTATTCAAATTCGATAAATCTGTCTTTTTCATCCTTCATAAGCAGAACAACTCTCGAATTTTCTTTTTCATCAACAATCTTGTATTCTGTTAGTTTTTCAATTTCTCTTGCAAATTTTTTTATTTCAGCATGACTCGGCATATTTTCTTTTTTAAGCCTAAACTGTGAAAAGCCGATGTGCATATAAGCCTTAATTTCAACAAAGTTAGGATTTGCAATTTTTATAAGAGCCGCATACTCTTCTGGCTTAATCATATTCAAATTTTTTATCAAAGTTATTCTTATTGCCGTTCTTGTTTTAAGTTTCGATAAAAGTTTCAAACTTTCTAGAATTTTTTCCCAAGAGCCCGTTATTGGTTTACAAATATTCTTAAAAACTCGATCGTTGCTTGCGTTAAGAGAAATGTAAAGCTGAGTCGGTAAAGCATTTTCTTTCATCATTTTTCTTATCATTTCAGGATTTTCGCCATTGGTAACAAGAAAGCTTGTGATTTTTCTTTTTCTTAGCTCGAGAATCAACTCTGGCAGTTTACAATACAATGTAGGCTCTCCCGCCAAGCTTATTGCAAAATGCTTCGGTTCTTGTGCTTCGAAAAACTTTGCCTTGTCTATTTTCTTATTTCCAAGAAATCCAGAAAGCAATCTTCGCTGTGCTTCTATGCAGCCGTCTACAATTTTACTTGCTTCATCCGGCTTTCTTATTTTTTGCAACGTAAATTCGATAGGACGCCAGCAAAAAACGCAGCGATGATAACAAAAAGCGATTGCAGGACTCATTTGAACGCATCTATGGCTTTGTATGCCATAAAATTTCTGCTTGTAACAAAAATCTTTGCCGCGAAGTGATTCTTTAGTGTATTTGCATATTTGAACTGCAGAATGTTTGCCAACAAGCGCATAATGCTGTTTTTTCAACATATTTTTCAATTTTTCTGGAAGCATAAAGTACAAGAGAAGCTGCAATTTAAAAATCTGTCTCAACAAAGCCAGAAAATTTATGATGACGTTCCAATTTTAAAAAATTTACTACTAAAAGTTACAACAAATATCGACGAAAGCAAGTTTCAGCTACATGATGTACTTATGCCATGGAGGAAATGCTATAGCAATGCAGATGGAAAAACTTTGTGGCAGTAATGGCGAATGGCTAAACCCTGTATTAAAAAATGCGACAACAACAAAAGCAGTAGAAGAAATCAATGAACCATGGAACTTTAATGAAACAAGCCTTTCGATAGGCACTAGAAACAGCATGCCAAAAAATGGCACGGTTACCTTGCAATTTAATGCTCCACAATCTATGCCGAGATGCAATAGCTTAAATTACCTTATTGGCATAGGATTTGACGATGAAGAAAATCCGAGAAGCATCATAGAAACGTCTTTCGATATAATAGTTAGAGGAAACAAAGTAATATTTTCTCCAAAAGGACCAATCGGAACCGAATGTGGAAACAACATAAAAGAATTCGACGAAGAGTGTGACGGAACTGATTTCGGAGGATTGACTTGTGCCAGTTTTGGCTACACACATGGAAATTTAAAGTGCACTAGAACCTGTGCAATCGACACAAGCGGATGCTACTATGCTGGCGGCGGTGCTGGTGGCGGTGGCGCTGGCGGCGGTGGCGGTCCTTACCAAAGCACGCCAAAATGCAAAGAAAACTGGATATGCACGCCATTTGGTCCATGTGTTGAAGGCTTCATGTACAGAACATGCAAAGACATAAATGATTGTGGTACAACACTCGAAAAGCCTAGCGAAAAACAAGAATGCCCAACAGAAGAGGCTAAAGCCGCTTCCAATGAATTAGCAACAGAAACAAAAACAACAGGCATTACAGGAGCTGCAATAGGAGCAAAAACAGAAGTAGGACTTTTAGTAGTTTTTGCAATTGTGGCAGCAGCAATCGCTGTTGGCTTATTGCTTAGAAAAAAGTTTTAGTTTTTCTTTTGTTTTTATACTTTTTCTTAATTTTTGTAATTTAGTTCGATTGGTGTTTTTTCTGCTAAAGCATGAAAGCTAATCAGCTAGTAACTCATGCAAGCAAAACCTTTAAAAATGAAAAAAGCGTTATAAAAAAGAGGTTAAAATGCCTAAAAAGAAAAATTGGCTTGGTGCTTGGGCGTTCCTTATAGGAGTAATTCTTGCAGTAGTCTTCGGACTTTTTGCATTTCAGACATTGACCGCTTGGATTCTATTGATCTTGGGAATTATAATAGGACTTTTGAATATTGCAGACGAAGAAGTGCAACCTTTTTTAGTAGCTGGTGTGATTTTAGTAATCGTAGCTTATTTCGGTGGATTCGCATTTAGCGCAGAAACTTTGGGAACAGATCTCTTAGAGAACATCTTAAGAAACATGCTGCTTTTGTTTGTACCGGCAACAGTGATTGTTGCTTTGAAATCAGTATTTAGTATTGCAAAAGCTTAGAATTGTTTTTTTTATTTTTTTATTTTTCTTAAAAGTTCTTTCAAGTTAAGAGTTTCTGCTATCTTTTTCAAGGCATAATAGCTTACACCAAAAACAAGAACTCCAGGGAGAAAAGCAATTCCGGCATGCGGAGCGATTGTCATAGCACCTACGGTTCCTACAGTTCCTGCGCCTATAACCTCTAGAACAGAAACAACCGCAGGAATTCCTTTTTCAACATTTTTTTGCAGCGGATCCAATTGCATTATATATTTTCCATCTTTGAAAATTTTCACCTTTTTCTCTTCCTCTGAGCATAAAATAGCAATGCCGTTTTTTGAGGCACTAAAGGCAGCGCTATGCCTTGTTCCGAACCCTTTGAAAGTTTTTTCTGTCTTGATCATGGCTCCATAATCCTTCACAATTCCTTTAGAATTTATTATAACAGCTCCATCAAGCTCTGCAAGATGCTTCAAAATTTTTTGTGCTCCTTTGCTAAAAACACTAAAAGGCTTGATCTTTTGTTTGAAAAGATTTTTGTATTCTACTTTATCGCTAATAACAAACAAAGCGCCTTTTCCTTCTCGAGCAAGCTCTAAAGCAACTTCTAAAATTATTTTCTCTATTCTGTCTTTTTTGACTAAATTTTTCTCCATTTTCCTCTTTTTCACTTTTATTCTAAAAAATCGGGTTTTTAAAATTTTTGTTTTTTTGATGTTGCGTCAAAACCTTATCGGCGCTGTTTTCATTGCAAGCTCTCGAGAAATTTTCTAACGCGGCTTTCTTCCTTCTGTTTTATTTCAGAAGGCGCTGGATGTTGAAGCAAGAAGCATTCTACTGCTTTTTTATCTTCTAAACACAAAGGAGTTATTCTTTTTACTTGAACAAGAGAAGCAATTTTCATATAAACCATGCTGCTAAGCAAGATCTCGTTTTTACGAGCCTTTTTGGCGAGCGCTCTAGCTATTTTCATTGTCTCGTTTTCTGCATATCTAACTATTTTATCGCTTATCATAAAAGCAAGCAAACCAGAATGTACACCAGAAGCTACTTCAAGCGTGAAGTCGAGTCCTTCTTCTTTAAGCTGTTCGTTGAATTTTCCAACAAATGCTCTAATCTCGTTTGCTGTCTTAATCGCATTGAGCTCTAAGTCTGGTTGTAAGAATAAAATTATTAAAGTGTTGTCTTGTAAATCTGCCACGCCGCCATAGCTTTTAATTATTTTAACAATTCCATGAAAAAGATTGTTTGCTATTCTCTCAAATTGAATCGTATTTTTTTTCTTCAAATTTTCGAGTTGTTTTAAATTATGAACATTGCAGCAAACTATGCTAACTTGTTTTTTTGGAACTCCCAAAAGCTTTGTCTCTTCGATGTAACAAGCTTCTAAAATAGAAGCATTACTCAAAAAAATTTTTTTGACTGCTTCTACCGAGCTTTCTATGCTCGTAGGCTTGACAAAAAAAAGTTGCGCTTTCATCTTTTGGTTTTGCTTTTCAAAATTTTCTTTTTGCTTTTTAAAATCTGGCCTTGAAGTTTCTCCCAACTTTGCTTCTTTTTCTTCTGGCTTTGTTTCTTTTGCTTCTTCGAAAGTTTTAAATCTAACATAAGACTTTTTTGCTTTTTTAAAAATCTTTTTCCTCAAGAGATAGACAAGAAAAGCTATGACAGCAAGAACAAAAAGCCATAAGTAGTTTGTAGTTCTCTTTTTGCTAAGATCTATCGTTGCTACAACATCACCAAGGAGAGGAACTTTCTGAAAATTTTTGCTTTCTCCGGCAACTTTGAAGGTAACGTCGTAAGTTCCTTTCGGAGCTCTAAGCTCGAAAGTTTGTGTTTCATTAACATCCAAATTAAGATCGATAAGCAAAGTTCTAGAGAAATTTTCTAAGGAAAGCTCGAATTGCAAAGGTTTTTTATAAGGAACATTGCCGATGTTTTTTACAATCAAAATACCATTGCTTAAATTAATATCTATTTTTTCGACTGCAGGAACATAAATTGTTTTTGTTGCTTTGAAACCTTGAGAATAAGCTTCGAGAAAATAATCGCCAGGTTCTGCCGAATTGCTAAACCTGAAAAAAGTGGAATTGCCGCTAACAAGAAGCTCCTCCAAAAGCAAGGTCTTCTCTTGGAAAATTAAGAATTCTCTTTTCTTGAAAAGTCTCAAAGAAACATTTTCCGGAATTGTAAAATTGGATTGATCTATAAGCTTTGGAGTTATTTTCAACGTTTCGCCAGGCAAAATAGTTTCATTACTTACTTCTATAATTAAAGAAGAAGCAATAGAAGCTACTTTGAATTCGACAACTGCATAGCCTTTATTCCCAAAATCGTCGAGAGCCGCGACAAAGCAGGTGTTGTTTCCTGGTTTGGCATTTTCAGGAACTTTAACGGAGAAAGAAAAAACTCCTTTTGTAACAGCAACAGAAAAATTTTTGTCAAAAATCCTCAAATCGACCTTTCCTGTAAAGGCCTCTCCGCTTTTTTTCTTCACCTTTCCTTTAAGCTTAAATTCATCGGAAGGCATGAAATATTTTTTATTCAACTCGAGCTCAAAAACTATAGCGTCTGTAATTAAAAAATCTTCAGAAGTGGCGCTTTCTATTGGCTCTGCAACATTGTTTTCCAGCGATGCAAAAAAGCTACATAAACCTGTCGAATTATAATTGAAGCTCAAGTCAATCTTCTTCTCGGAATTTGCTTTTAATTGCAACGGTGCAAAATAAATCAAGTTTTCTGTGTTTTGTTGATCCTTGCATTGCAGGACAACTTTCAAAAAACCTTCAAAATTTTGATTCATCACTATAGCAATTTGTTGTTCTATTTTATCTCCAAGGTTATAAATTCTAGCTGGCTTTGCAAACAAAATTTTTGCTTCAACAAATCTGGCGCTTATTAAAACAAACAATGCAAAAATTAAAAAAACAATCAACTTTTTCATCTTGTAATTTCCAAGAACTTTGCAATTTTTAAAATTTTGCATAGTAAAATATTTAAAGAGAAAATGCAATACAACTAAAAATGTCTCTGAAAAAGACGCTTCTAACTTTGTTGGGCGCTGGAGCTTTTGTTGCTGCTACTTACTTTGGCCTCAAATATGCAACGTCTAAGCATCAAAAAATAAAAATTTTAGAAGAAGAAGGAATTGTTGAAAGTATTGTTAAAATCGATACTATAGACCTGGATGACGATGGAGTGGGAGAAATAATAGTAGAGCAAAAGGATCCTGTAGGCGGACCAGATTCTCCGTGGCATCTTTTCAGAATAATAGATCAAAAAACTAGAAGAGAAATACTTGAGTATCTTTCTGTAGGAGCTAAATTAATCGTTAAAAGACCTGTAGAATATGTGAATGGTTATAAAAAACTCTATTTGATTACTCCGGATAACGAAACTTTAGATGTAGTCTTTAATATCACACGCCAAGAATACGTAAGACGTTGGAACAAAAGAAAAGCGGAAACACAAGTAGCTAGGGAAGAAAAAAGAGCTAGCGACTTGGAAGAAAGAATATCACAGGAACCAGTATCACAGGAACCAACAACATTCCAGCAACAATCAACAGAAATTGCAGATCATAGACAACAGCTACAACAAGAAGAAACACAAGAAGAAGATATTTTTGATAGTAATTGGGAAGAATGGGAAAAGAGAAGTTGGAACGTTTTTCCTTCAGAAGGTCTAGCGGTAAGAGTTCATCGTATCTATCAAGAAGTTTTAAAAGACACTTCTATTCTAGGCAACTATATGCAAATACTCGATCACGTATTTTTAGTTCCTGAAATAGAGGTAAGAGCTACAAAAGGAACAAAAAATTTTGATTTCCCTACTAAATTTGAGTTGTCCGATGGAAAAAAAAGAGAAAGAACATACAACGAATGGTCGATGAAAGCTTATGAAAGACTAAATCCTGGAAAGGGAAAGAAAATCGGTCAAATAGTTAATGATGTGGTTACTGTTGGCTCCAGCAGAAATGCAACACAAACAAGAAAAATACCCTTTTATATAGCTTATGAGACTTCAATAGGAACAATATTCGAACCACCAGCAGATCACGTTAATTTTATTCCTCGCATTAACGGCGTTGTCTATCTTGTTTGTGGAAAGGACAGTATCCAAATAACCAGTCTTTGTTTAGAACCCAAATGGGGTTACATTAAAAGAAGAGAGCCTATAAAAGAAAAAGAAGATGAATCTGAAAACGAGTCTGAAAGCTATAAAGGAGAAATAAAGATCCCAAGAAGCGAAAAACCAAAACTAGAAAGATTTGGCAGAACTTATTATTATGTAAAGGAAATCGACAATGGTTCATACCTATATGACGAAAACCCGGGTGTAGAGTACAAAGCGAAGGTTACAACAAAAGACGGAATCGAAAAAGTAGTAAAAGATATTGTATTCCTTTTTCGGGAAGACATTAACGAAATGTATAACCTAAGCCTTATGTGGGCAGGAACAAGATATTTCAGAACAAAAAGTTGCATGGCCAAAGTAGAAGGAGACAAATATCATATTCCTTTTGACAACATTAAAAGTATAGAATTCTTTAGAACGGGAACTACCCTCGATAGCGCAATCCTTTATCTAAAAAATGACAAAAAAATAAAAGCAACAGGTGTAATAGGTCTGCATGCTTCAGAAATTGTCGGAAAAGTCTCTCATCCAGATCTCGGAGAAACAAAGTTTGAAAAACTTCCAGAAGAAATTAAAAAAATAGAATTTTACTGAAATAAAAACGCTAAATTTTATAAATGCTCTCGTGTTTTTTAAATTATGAAAATACTTAGTTTGCATTGCGACTACATTAAATTCCGTGCTGTCGAGGAAGCGATAAAAGAAGCAGAAGAAACAAGTAAGCAAGAAAACATCGCCAAAGAATGTCTTGTCGTTTTTTCTGCTATTGAAAAAAGAGACGAAGGTTTTGAAGACGAAATTGCAAAAAAGTTTGCCGAAAATGTTCTAGAGATTTGCGAAAAAGTAAAGTGTAAAAAAGTCGTGATATATCCGTATGTTCATCTTACTTCAGAACCTTCTAAAGCTTCGAGCGCAAAAAAAGTTCTTGAAAATGCTGAGAAAATTCTCAGTAAGAAAGTTCAAGTAACAAGAGCTCCTTTCGGCTGGTACAAAGAATTTGAACTAAAGTGCAAAGGTCATCCTCTTGCAGAGCTAAGTCGTGAGATTCTTGTTGAAGAAAAAAAAGATAAAAGAGAAAAAATTCAAAAGCACATCATCGGTTCAGAAACTCTTGGCCCTTACGATCATCGCGTCCTAGGTCAAAAACTCGATCTTTTCAGTTTCAGTGAAGTTGCTCCAGGATCTGTATTCTGGCATCCAAAAGGCCTTATTTTGAGAAACATACTCATAGAGTTTTGGCGTCGAGAACATAAAAAAGCCGGATATAAAGAAATTTTAACTCCTCAACTAATGTCGAAAAAACTGTGGAAAATTTCCGGCCACTGGGATCACTACAAAGACAATATGTTCATAACCGACGAAGATTTTGCAATAAAACCGATGAATTGTCCAGGAGCGATGTTGCTCTTCAAACTTGTTCCAAGAAGCTACAAGGAATTGCCATTAAGATTTGCAGAACTAGGCGTTGTTCATAGAAAAGAACTTTCTGGCGTTCTCGCGGGAATGTTTCGAGTCAGACAAATAACTCAAGACGATGCTCATATTTTTTGCACTCCAGAACAGATCGAACAAGAAATTGTAAACGTAATAAGACTTACAGACAAAATTTACAAAATTTTTGGCTTTGAATATACCGTAGAAGTTTCTACAAAACCAACAAGCTACATAGGTACTGACGAAGAGTGGGAAAAAGCAGAACAAGCCTTGAAAAATGCTCTTAAAAAAGTAGGAATAAAATTTAAAATAAATCCTGGAGAAGGAGCTTTTTACGGGCCTAAAATAGACTTTCACATAAAAGATTCACAAGGGAGAACATGGCAGTGCGGCACTATTCAACTTGATTTCTCAATGCCAAAAAGATTCGAACTAGAGTATACAGACAAAGAAAACAGAAAACATACTCCGATAGTAATTCATAGAACAATTCTTGGCTCCTTGGAACGTTTCACCGGCATTTTACTCGAGCACTACAAAGGAGCGCTTCCTTTATGGCTTTCTCCGGTTCAGATTCGCGTTTTAAGCTTCACAGAAAGAAATGTAAAAGCTGCAGAAGAAATTGCAAACAAGCTTCAAGAACAAGGTTTTAGAGTAGAAACAGACTTTGATAACGTAACAGTCGACTACAAAGTTCGTGAAGCAGAATTGCAAAAAATTCCTTACATTGTAGTGATAGGCGACAAAGAAGAAAAAACAAAAACACTTGCTGTAAGAGCCCGTGGAAAAAAACCAGAGTTCGGCGTAAAGCTCGAAGATTTCATAAAAAAATTAAAAGAAGAAATAGAAAAAGAACTAGCCAATCTAAACTCTTAATTTCGTTTTGGCTTTCTTTTACTTCAGTATTCTTTCTGTTTAAAAACTTTAAGATCGTCAAGTTTTTTGTTACTTAGCAATGCCTAAAAATAAAACTTCGCCGACTAACAACATTTAAAAACTTCTTAAGCATCATATAAGAATGTCTTTCAAGGAATTGCTAAAGCGAATCGAAACAAGCTCCAAGTTCAAAGAGTTCAAAAAAAAGCATCCAAATGCAAAGCTCTATAGCGCATTCTTTACTTTGAGAAAAGCTTTCGGAACTATCGTCGAAGATTCACAACAATTAGATTATTTACTAGGAGAAAACAAAATAGTTACTTTCTTTTTACAAGACGAAGAAGTTAAGCTAAAACAAGACGAGCTCGAAAAAAAAGTACAGAATTTCAAAGGTTTGAATAAAAAAATAAGCATAGATATAGAAGAGCTAAAAGAAATCATAGAAAAAGAAATTAAGAAGCAGAAAATAAAAAGCGATATTCAAGAAATCGTTGCAATTTTGCAGATGGAAAATAAAATACAAATTTGGAATGTGATCGTACTGCTTTCTTCTTTTGAAATGTTAAGACTGCATATTGACATGCAAGGCAAAATCTTCTTCAGCAAAAAAGAAAGTTTCATGGATTTCATAAAAATTAAAAAGCAAGAAAACTAAAATTTATCTTGTTTTTTTGTTCTTTCACTGCCAACCTCATCGACTTCTGCACGCATGTTCAATAATTTTCCTACAAAACTTTTGTATTCTTCAACCAAAATCTCGTTCAGGCGGCCACGAACTTCTATTGAAACGAAGCTCTCATAAAGATTCTCGAAAAAATCTTTGTGAGATTTCGGATCAAAGTCCTCCTCTCTGAACGAGCCTTTTATAGCCTTTATTTCCTTTTTAAAAAAATAGTCATAAATAGCATACCACAAATTTGGAGAATTAGGAGGCACCTTAAACTCTTTTTTAAATTCTTTTTCTTTCTTCCACATAACCGCCTCTTTTCCTTTTTTTTCGATCTCATTCAAAACAGAATAAATTTTATCTCTTAAATCAAAAGCAAGTTTATGATAGTTGATGTTTCTGCAAGGCTCACCTCTCACTGCACTAGCTATAATTACTCCCAAATCGTACGGTGTAAGCCCGCGGTTCTTGCCATCCTTAAGAAGAGAAATCAAAGTATAATCCTTGAGCTCTTTAAGTTTTGTTTCCTTTTTCTTGTTTTTCATTTTTAAAATCAAGCTCTTCGCATTTAAAAATTTATCTATTTTTTAATGATAACACTTAAATAGTGACATCAAATCTAAAAGGCCAAGCATCGAGTAAATTTATAAAAATGGTTTTCTTTTGATTTTTGCCTCGGTAGCTCAGTCGGTAGAGCAGCTGCCTCGTAAGCAGCAGGTCCCGAGTTCGAGTCTCGGCCGAGGCTTATGCTAAGAACTTGCTCAGCAAATAAAACTCTAAACACTTTCCGCCTTTTTTTTCTTCATTTCTTCGAGTTTCTTCCTTACAAGTTTTCTCGCCTCTTCAAGGTCGAGTTCTTTTTCGGCTTCAATCTCAAAAAAGTCTTTCATGTCTATTTCTTTTTTTATTCCTTTTTGTTCGAGAAAAAGTTTGGCTATAAGATATAAAACCAAGCCAATGCTTTTCGGACTCTTATTATTGCACGGCACCACAACGTCTACATATCTCGTCAAGTTGTTTGTACTGCACAACGCAACAACAGGAATTTTAGCAATTACAGCATCTTTCAATGCGTTTTTATCTATCCAAGGATCAGAGATGAACATCACCTTTGGCTCGAAAAAATTAACAAGCGAAGGATTTGTAATTATGCCGGCAGGATATTTCGTAAAAGTTTTTATGCCTGTTGTTTTTCCGAAAACTTCAACAATCTTTTCACAACCTTCTCTCTTACAACAAAAAACTATTTTTTCCGGATCGAACTGTGCAAGAAACTCTGAAGCCAAGATTATTTTCTTGTTGATTTCATTTGTATTCAAAACAGCTATTCCATCGGCTCTTCTTTTGTATACATACTGACGCATGTCTGGTGTAACGGCTCTCGTACCAAGATGTACGCCGGCTTGTATGTAATACTCGACCGGAACCAACAATTCTTCTTTTTCTGTCTTTTCTTTTGTTTTTTTCTTCTCTTCTACCGCTTTCTTCTTTTCTTCCTCTTCCTTCTCTTCCTTTGCTTTCTTTTTCCTTTGCTCTTTATTTTCCATGCTCTATCAACATTTAGAAGATTTTTAAATGTTATGAAAAACGCCGGGACTGGGATTCGAACCCAGAAATCCACGAGGGAAACAGGTTTAGCAAACCTGCGCCGTACCAGTTGGGCCATCCCGGCTTAATAAAGCAAGAGTTCTAAATTTTTAAATTTAATTGAAAGGTAATCTTTTGATAAGAAAAAATTTTTAAAATCAAATTTACTTAAAGTGAAAAATTTAAATCAAAAAACAATAAACCTAAAATGAAAAAAATTTTATTTCTCTTTGTAATAACGTTAATTCTAGTTTCTGCAGTTTCGATTGCTTTAGCAAACGAAAAAGACATTGAAAGGGTTGACATTATACACTATCTTGCACCAAAGAGCATGGAGTCGCATAGAGATGCAAAGAGTCAAATATGTTACAAATTGCTCGGGATAAAATGGGGAACGCTTCCAATAACATACACAATCAACCCGACAAATCCTCAAAACTTAAGTGAAGAATTCGTTACTTATGCAATATCTTCATCTGCTGAAACGTGGGACAACGCAACTTCGAGCGAGCTTTTCAATGATAGCTACATAATAAATTACGATGCACAATATGGCATAAAAAACAATGAAAATGCCATTGTATTCGGAGACTATCCAAACGACAATGTGATAGCAATAACTTCTTACTGGTACAACACAAAAACAAAAAAAATACTAGAATTTGATATCCTATTCAACACAAGATTTTTATGGGGAGATGCCACAAAAAATTCTTCTTTGATGGACCTGCAAAACATTGCAACTCATGAACTAGGCCATGGTATCGGCATGAACGATGTTTACAGAACAGCTTGCTCTGAGGTAACGATGTACGGCTACTCAAGCTACGGCGAAACGAAAAAAAGAACTTTAGAACAACCAGACATAATCGGCTTGCAAAAAATGTATGGTTAATTTTTTTCTTTTGTTTTATTTTTTTCTAAAAAAATCAACATATCTTTTCTCCTTTCTCAAGAAGTTGTTCCTTAACATAAATCTTAGCACCAAACCTTAAAGCAATCGCTACAGCATCGCTCGGTCTTGAATCGAGAGCAAGAATTTTGTTTCCCTGTTTTAGAAAAATTTTCGCAAGATAAATTCCGTCTCTCGTTTCATGAACAATCACATGCATAACTTTTATATCATAAATTTCAAAAACAT
>JAWANM010000012.1:0-19784 GCA_038895375.1 Candidatus Pacearchaeota archaeon
AAGCACATGTAGCATTTTCATCGGTTCTTAAAACAAGTCGCGATCCTTCTTTGTAGATTCTTGTTATTTTCGGCTGCGTTTCGTCTTTTTCTACAGTAAAGGTTGTTGAATTAAGAACAATATTTGCAGAATCATGGCATAGTATATCAACAGTGTTGGCCCCCATAACAACTGTAATATTAGTGGAATGTTCTATTCCTCCGGTTTCATCAAAAACTCTCCATTCACCAATTCCAGCGTTAACATTTCTCCAAGAGCATGTTGCCTTACCATTATTGATTCCGCCATCTGTGATCACAGTTAGTTTAGTCCTAGGCAAGGAACCACAGCTTCCAACAATAGAGCCGGCCTTAGGTTCGATTGAAGTAATAAACAACAACGGGGCTGGATAAAGTACAAGTTGATAGTTTTGCTGCATCCTGTTTCCTGCAGTATCATTGCACCCGATATAGAAATAATTCACTATTCCTTGTTGTAAAGTTAGATTGGTCTCGCCATAAAAGAAGGTCTCCATTGAATCAGTAACGTTAAAATCATTTCCCATTTGCTCATAAGCAACATCATTGGCAGACCATCTACAGAAGCAAGGCTCATTAGCCACAACATACAAAGTTAGATTAGTAATGCCTGAAGGCATGTAAGATCCGTTTGGAGGAGATGTCCTTAAAATTTCCGGAGGCCTGTTATCTCCTAAGCCAAGTTTTTTGATGGTAAGCCTTATTTGCTTGGGTTCTGCCATTTTGTTTCCAGCTTTGTCTTGGCAAATATATGTTAAAACTTTCACAGAATCTTCTTCTTGTGGAAAATACCTCAGCACCATAGTATGCATACTAGTATAGCCATTAGTACCAAAGAAGAAATCTGGATTTTCAAAATCGAGATTTGGTGGCTGTCCTTCAGAATAAATACATTGTGCATCTTCATTCGTGTACATCGTAACATTAACGCTTTCCCAATTCTCAACCTCTACATTTATCTCACATGGAGAAACGGAGTTAGAATAACTTAGTGTCTTTGTGCAGGTAATAATTTCCGGAGGAATATTATCTATTTCTTCTCCGCCAATGCACTCGCCGGTATTCTCGTTAAACTCACATAGCTGACCAAGCACTTTACATCTTATTGGATTGCAAGGTCTTAAAGGATCTTCATTACACTTATAGCACTTATCACCACCAGGAGGCGCTTGCCATGGCTCACAATAAAAATAATAATCAACAATCCGCACGGCCCACCCTGAAAAAGGGACTTTAAAACAGTAAGGGCTCCTATTTTCAGGATCATAAAAGGTGTAAACCCCAACTTTGCCTTCGCTTTCGACATTGCAACTTCCTCCAGGCCCGGGCACGTATCCCGCGTATTTCTTCAATCTTGCCCCTACCCATCCTCTATCGCCAGCGATATTTTCATAAGCTCCACACATGCCCAAATTCCTACATCTTTTTGCTTCAGCTGTAGCCCATATAGCTTCCCTTTGTTCTGACGTTATTACTTTGTCCTCTTTAACCGCAATTGCAGAATCGCACACATTATCTAGAATATGCGAACTTCCGTTTTGAAGAAGCTTATAGAAAGAGATACTATTAAGTTCCTTGATATCGTCATTCCAGTGCACACAATCAGCCCCTAAAAATCCTTTAGCAATGCATTCGCTACCTAAGTTCACTCCGCTCCCACCTCCGCCTATATAACACCTACTATGAGCTGTGGGGTGACAACGCCAGTCATCCCCCCACGCAACCCTTTCAGACCAGGTGCATTTTCTGTCTTTTGGAGCACTTCCATGCAAGACTGTACCCTCACTACATCGAGAGTCATCATTAGGAGGATATTTTGGAATACAAGCTGCCTTTTCAAACCCACGTACATCTGTCTGCCAATCTGGAAAAATGTCAGAGCCAAGTGTGTGAGAATATATTTTAATAGCTCTCAGTACTCTAAACTCCACAAAATTATCGACCCACATGCATAACCCATTACTCTCACAACTTTCTTTATCTGTATAGCTAGTACAGTTTATATCATTCCTGAATTTTTTAACTCTTCCATCAATCACTTTACAAATTTCATATCCTCTTGGATCCAAAGGAATGACATTAATGTAACTTTTCGTACCATCCCACATACAAAAATAAGCTCTATCGTTCCATCCTACAAGTCTTCTTGGATCATCCTTCGAAGATGAGTCATCGCTATCACACCAAGCATCTCCTACATTATAAGATATCGTACTTTTATTGCTATGAGTAAAAGTACATCCTGCTCTAACACATCTAGCTTCCCCACCGATCATAGCACACACTTGATCTTTATTGCAAGCCATATAAACTTCTTCAGGATTATTACACGAGTCAAAATAATATATTTCATTTCCCTTACAGCCTTTCTTTGCGTGTCTCGTGCACTCTAAACAAACTTGCGAACAGTATTGGTTAGCCTTAAATTCTCCTCGATTTCTCATACACCACTCTAATGTAGAATATTTGCACACTCCTTCAAGCTTACAACAACCTTTATTACTAGTATTATAAAGTTCGTCGCATATGGTCTGATTACTTGTATCAAACATTACTGGAACAAGTCCTTGCCTTCTAGCTTCTTGTTCACAGGAAAGTTTGGATTTTATTTGATGTGTAGAGTTGATTATACAGCATACTTTTTTACAGCTTTCAACATTGCACGCAGCATTTTCATAAAAGGTAGAATTGCCTGTACACAATTTTCTAGGCGTGTTTAAAGAACATCCAGAATCGGTAACACAACAACCTCTTCTACAGTGGAAAGTATTATCGCATAGTGTAGGAATAAAACCAGAACTACATTTATTTTGCTCAACTTCCTGACAATAAGAACCATTGATAGTTACTTCACAACAACCTATTTGCGCCTTTACGTTCGGAATAAAAAAAAACAAGGCAAAAGAGACTAAAATTAAAGAAATAGTCAAAAACAAGCAAAGGTTTCTTATGATCTTCATTTTTACTTAAGTTCTAATGGTGTTTTTAACTGCAAAAAGGAATTGAGTTCCTTGAATCGTTATGTTATAAATTTTAATTTCACCATTCATGCCGCGGTAATTTCTTGTTATCATAACGTTTGGATTGTTTTGCAAATACTCCATTATAAATTCTAAATCATTGCCTTCAATTTCCGCATTTACTATATCTTTTGCTAAAATTACCTGTTCATACAAAGGAGATTCTAAGTAGTACGATATTTCCTTCAAATTGATTATCTGCCCATCTTTTGTTTGAATAGTCAGAGGACAGATTAAATTCCATGAAACTTTTGAAGGTTCTAGGGTAACATTAATTCTTAGCTCTGCTTCTCTGCAATTCCTTACGCTATTTCCAACCTTCTGATTTTTGATAACAAAATTGTTAATGCAAAAAAAACAATAAGACCTTATTTTTTGATTCAATTGATTTTCAATATCTTCTTTCAACAAAGGTTTCTGATTAATGCAGATTCCGTTTTCAGCATAGCATAAAAATTGAACCTTGTTGTTAGCAAAAAGAAAGAATGGCGCTGGATCAAAATATCCGCCTTGGCTTGCTAAAGTTTCAACCAAAGGCCTGAGTTCAGAATTAGTGCAATCTCCAATGAAAGTTTTAGGATCTATTATTTTGGTTTCGTTCATTTTTTTTGGAAACAATCGGGGAACTAATATAAAAGCAAAAATAATTAATGCTACAATAACGACAGATACTATAATGAACAAGGTAATTTGGCCCCTTTTATTAGTCATAATTAATTTGAATGCATCGGCCTTTAAAAAATTTTTTAAATTATTGCACTAAAATTCTTTAACTTTAAAAATATTCTTGTTTTGAAATGTAAAGGAGTTATCTAAAAAGTTTTTTAAAGCCTAATAACTTGAATAGAAGTATGAAAAAAAAGAGGAAAAAAAATAGAATATTAGTGAGTTTAGCCTTTATTTTTTGTATTCTGACATTAATTCTGACGCTAACTTTGACTACTTTATCCATTGTTTCTGCCCAAGAAGAAATGCAAATTAAAAGAGCATATTCGTGGCTTCAAACTAAAACATTGGGCAAATGGAATGCTTTAAGCACCAAAGAGCATGTTTTTTCTTTGCTCGCTTTACAAGAAAAACTTTCAATAAGCCAAAAAAATGCGTCGCTTAAAGCACTGATAGCAAAAAGTAAAGACAACGCTTGTTGGCCGCAAGCTTCTTGCAATGCTGTGGAAACAGCGATTGCAAAAATTGCACTTGACAACTTTGCTTTAGAATTTCCATGGCTTGAAACGAGCAGTGAAAAAGCAAGCGATTGGCTTCTAAACAAAACAATTGTTTTCATGCCGGAAAATTTTTATCTTCAAATTATTCAGCCTGCAGAAAAAGAAATTCTCTGCATCATTTCTTATGACACAGGATCTTGCGAAATAAAAGTAAAGAGCGACGATAAAATAGAAATGCAAGCATGCTCTTGTTTTTCGTCAGAAACTTACTGGCTAAAAGTAAGAACAGAATGTGCAAGAAAAAATTTTAGCATAACATGCAACGAAAGCGCTTTTGCAAGCTTTTTGTTCAAGAAAAATGATGAATGGTTTGTTACAAGTTCTGTTGTTTCTGTGCCTTTGCCACCATCGAATGTTTCAATCGGCATAACCAGTTATTGTATTGGCGATAGTGTTTGCGATTACGAAGCAACTCTTTGGACAGCGTATGCTTTCAGAAATGAAAAAGAAAAAGCAAAAATTTTCTTGCCTTATCTTGTGATGCAAGCCGAAACAGAAAAAAGATTTTTACCAGAGGCTTTTCTTTATGCTATAACTGGAAAAGAAATTTATTCTAACAAGGTTGCTGCTTTGCAAGGAAACGACGGCTTTGTCTTGGCTCCAGGAAGCGCTTACAATAAGTACTATGATAGTGCCATTGCAAAAATAATGAATGCAGCAATAAACGAAACAAAATTGAAAGAAAAATTAATGAGAGAACAAAGAAGAGATGGAAGCTGGAGTTGTCTTGGCTTAAGCAATTGTAATGAAATAAGAGAAAACTCCTTGATTGTTTATGCATTTTGGCCTTCTTATCTTTCCTTGCTACCGGAATGCGAGCAACAAGGTTTGACATGCGTAACAAATTGTAGTTCTGCTGGCGGCAAAAAAGAAAATTACGAATGCGATGAAGGAAAAGAGTGTTGTAATCTGAGCAGCTATAGCTGTGAAGAAAGATACGGTACTTGCATGGCTCTAGTCTCTTGTCCATCGGGCTATGTAAAAGTTCCTTACTCGTGCAAGCCAGAACAAATTTGCTGCAAGCCTTACAACATTTCTGCATGCGTTTCTGAAATCAATGGCAAGTTTTGTCAAATAAATCAACAATGCTCCGGCAATGCTGTTGTTTCTGCCGAATATCCGACACAAGAACGTTGTTGTCTTGGTAGCTGTGTAGCAATGACACAAACTTGTTCTGAGCTCAATGGTGAAATATGTCAGCCTCCTTTTTCATGTCCTTACGACAAGCAGCTTTCTGCTTCCGATACGCTTTACTGCTGCATGAAAAATTTTTGTTTGCCGAGTGAACAGCAAACATGCTCACAACAAAGCGGCAGAAAATGTCTTGAAAACGAGATCTGCACAGGAACCTCTGTCGTTGCTTCTGACACACAAGGAAAAGCAAATTGCTGCATAGGCGGAACGTGCATAGCAGAAAGATGCAAAGCTGAAGACAAGCTTTGCGAAAGAGACGAAAGATGCATTGGCGGTAGAACCTATGAAAGCGGAGAAGGAATTTGTTGCGAATCTCCCGGTTCTTGCCTCAAAAGCTGTTCTGCTCTTCACGGCGTTCCTTGTAATGCTTCGATGACATGCAAAGGTCAAATCGTAAGGTCGTCCGATTTTTCAAGATGCTGTTTGGGCGAATGCAAGAAAAAAGCAAAATTTCCTTTCTGGATAATCATAATAGTTGCAGCTGCAATTGCAGCGTTTTACTTCTTTTTTATAAGAAAAAAACCAGAAGAAGAAAAAGAAGAATTTCCTTTTATGAAACCAGTAAAACCGATGCCGCCAGCAAAGCCTCTACTAATTCAACCGAAAGTTAAAGCCTTGCCCGCCATGCCTTTACAAAAATCACCTCCAGAAATAGCGCCAATAGAAATACCAAAATTACCTGAAGAGAAAAAGATTTTAACTGCAAAGAAAAAGCCAAAAGAGAAAAGAGAAAAATCAGAGTTAGAAAAAACTTTAGAAAAACTCAGAAGGATGACAAAAAAATAACAAAAATAAAGATAAAATTTATTAACCTCTTATTTTTAATGTTTCAATGGAGTTGGTAAAAAAAATTTTTTTTGGCTTGACTCTTGTTCTCGCTTTTATTGCAGCTCTTTCTTGCGTTGCTGCATCATGCATTACAATACATTTAACACAAAAAGAGTTCTTGCCCAAAGAAACTTTACAGGCCGAAATCAATGCGCAATTAACAAGAGACTTAACAACGAATGATATCTTCCTTTATAGAGGCTCTTACATGCTACCGCAAGTTTTTTTTATGACAAAGGTAAGCGCAAACAAGTATTTTTTCTGGACCAACTTGCCTTCGGTAGAATCGAATTACTTGCTGAAAGTTCGTGGTTATTGCGGCAACGAGCTATCATTCTCGCAAGAGGAACTAGAAATTAAAAAGCCCATAGCAACTCTATATGAATCTTTACCAAAAGAAAATTTCAAGTCTTTAAGTCTTGAAGAACATATACTTGTAGCGCTTGCTAGATCTTTTGATGCCGAAACAAGAAGCAAGGCAGAGCAGGAATTCATTGCAAGAAACGATTCCTGTTATAGCAAGGAATGTACAGTCAAACATTATGCCTTTTCTGCTCTAGCATTTCAAACAATCCGTGAAAAAATGCTGGACAACTTAATAGCAAGGCAAAATTCATTAAACTCCAACAGCTTTTGGTTTCTTTCTATAGATTCTGAACCACAAAATTGTACTCTAAACATAAGTTCAGAAAATCAAACTACAGAAAAACAACTCGAATTGCAAGGAAAACAAAACATAACTCTTACGCTAGATTCTTTCAAAGAAGAAAAAAATATAGAAATAAAGCTAAATTGTACGAGCAGTGTAAATGCGTCTTTGGTGTATAGATACAAGAATATTGAAAAAATTTTAGAAACAAAGCAGAGTTCAAGCCCTTCTTTTTCGATAAACAACGAGGGCTGTTGGGGAACCGGCTTCAAAAATGCTTGCGACGAAGAATCAACGGTTTATGCTGTTTTAGCTTTGAAATACCTAGGAAAAGAAATTTCCAATAGCACAATCGAATGGCTAAAAAATAAAGAAAAAATAATGACAAAATCCATTTATTATTTTTTAACAAAAGACAATGAAACTTTCAATTTCTTGCTTGCGAGCGAAATGTTCAGCGGCGGCTGGCCTCGAGTTCTAGGAAGCTATATTGTAGATATTCCGACGACAAGCATTACTTACTTTGTTATCGCAAGAGAAAAAGATTTAAAGAAAACAGAATCACGACTTTTGAATTTGTTTCCAACACTAAGTGCTGCTGAAAAATCTTTTGTTTTGTTTTTTGTTTTTTCTCCTGAAAAAATCGAGCCCATCTTAAGTTTTTGGCCAGGCATGGTAAAAACAAAAAGCCAAGATTCTTTCAACTTGATTTTGAAAAACGAAGGTTCGGAAAACATCACCTTGGAGACAACATTCTTGAACTTTAGCACCAGCTCCAAGTTGCAAAAAGGAAGCATAAAAAATTTCAATGTCAGAGTACCGAAAATAACAACACCGACGGGCGAAGCGATAGTTAGTAATTTTGAAATAAAAGCAACTACGGATTTCGGAGGAACTCGTGTTTATGTTGTTCCTGTTTTGATTTTTACTGAAAAAGGCTTGGAAGCTACAACCGGCCAGGTCAATTTAACAGAAAAAGAGATAAACAAAACACAAGAACAAGAAATAATAAACGCGACACAAAATCAAAGCTTGCAAAACGAAACCGCAAACATAAGCGATAATCTTTTACAAAAAAAATTTCGATTCATAGAAACTTTTGTGAATAGAACCATAACGACAAAAGAAAATTTCACAATTACAATAAGAATTGTCAATCAATATGATAAAGACATAGAACAAGTAACCATAATTTCGACTCCTGGACTGATCGGCATTCTAACTTTGGAACCATCTTTTTTCACAAAGATAGCAAAAAACGAGCAAAAACAAATTACACTAAAAGTAGAACCAAAATTCTCTGGAATTTATTCTGGAACTTTAATAGCCCAAGGCAAATTAAACGGCCAAAGCATTTCAACAAACATTTCCATTTTTTTCAATGTCACGTTAAACGAAACTCTCTCGTGCTCTGAAATGAACGGCACAGATTGCGTTGCCAAAAATCTAAAATGCGTCGGCGAAGAAGTAAAAGCTTCGGACACTTTCTATTGCTGCTTAGGAAAATGCGAGAAAGAAAAAAAATCAAATGTTTTGCCAATAATAATAATTATCGCAATAATTACTCTTTTGTTGACAGCTTACATGATACTAAAAAGAAAGCCAAAAAAAGAAATGCGTGACATTCTAGAGGAAGTAGAAAAAAAATATCGACAACCCAAGTTCGAGCATTTCGAAGAAAAAGAATTCGAAGAAAGCGAAGAAATTTAAATTTTTTATTTTTTTTCAAGTTCTTTAAGTTTTGCGGCAAGAATATCTCGTTCTGCCTTCAGGGCATTCAAGGTCATGTTCTGATAATGCAATCTTGTTGCCAAGTCGTTAAGCAAAGCATTGGCATCGCTAAGCCCGAGTTTCAAATCTTTTGGTGAAATTATTTCTATAGAAGAGGGCATATAATCAAAAATGATCTCGATAAGCTTTGCGATATTTTTTACAATTATTTCTACTTCGGCAAAACTAGAATAAAGTTCTTGTACCTTTTCTTCTTTCGATTCGATAAGTTTTGCTTCATGTACTTTGCTTTTTAAAATTTCTACATCTTTCGTTTCGCCAAGTCTCTTAATAAGTAAATTCAAAACTTCAACTATATGCTCTTTAGGCCTTCCCAAAACTTCAAAAATGAGATGCACATGAAGCCATCCTTCTGCAATTTTCCTTTTCAATTCCATCTTGAAAGTAAGTTAAAACAATTTAAAAGCTTTATCAACTATTTTAATTTTTTAATGATAAGATAAATTGCAAAAAGCAAACTCAAAGAAGCCAAAGCATAAGGTAAAAATTTGCTCGCTTCAGAGCTTTTATCTTGAATTGTTGCGCCACTCAAGAATTCTTTCTCGCCGATTTCTTTTTTACTTTGATTTATTAAACTTGTTAAATTGCTTCTTGCTGAATCGTTTTGCTTTTTTTCTTCTCTTTTTTCATAACAAGATTCTAAATAAATTTTTTCTTTATCTTTTTTGCCAAGGCCATCAACAACAATTTCGTATGTTCCAGACTCGTTCAAGCATTTCAATTCTATTTCCAGCTTGTCATTAAATCTCGAAAATTTTTCAGTATGCACCACAACTTTTTCACTTACTTTCCTTTCGCTTTCATCTTGAACATAAATGTAAGTAGCATATTTTTTGGTATTCCCTCTGTAAATTTCTACTTCTACTAAGATTGTAGAACCAAACTTTGCTTTTTTTGGAGCATCGACAATTTTCACTTTGGATTCTTCTGAAACATTATTGTTTTCACAAAAAACTTCAGAATAAACTTCATCGAACTCTTCATAATTTGTTTTGCCGCTTTCTCTAATTCTAGGCCTCAGAACTATTTCGCCAGAATGATTTTCTACTTTGAAAATCAATGTTGCAGATTCTATCTCGCTACTTACATTCAAAACAGATCTAACATAAGAATTTGTCGATAACCATTTCGTGCCATTCCACACTTTTCCTACCCTATGCTCATTTTCATCTAAAAGGTCTATTTTAATATCATACAAACCAAAAGGAAAATTGTAAGCTCTAAAGATGATTGAAAAATTTTTATCGCATTCGATGCTAGACGGATAAACCAATTCTACCTTTTTACTTCGACTGCTTTGTGAACAATTGTTCGGCTCTCCCGGAGTAGGAAAACAAGGAAGCCAATGCGAATTGTTTTTACTCCATGAATTGCCGCTACTCTTTATATCGGTCGTCCAAGAGTATTGATCGACAAGAAAGCCGGAAGCGTTGTAAAGGAAAACACTATCATTACCGTCATTCAAGCCATTGCCTATGGTGCTAAAAGCAATGCAACTCTCATTGGGTATGTTGAAAGCAAGACATCCTGTATTGTTGCTAGAATTAGCATCTACAATCAAGGCAAAACTTTTATTATAAATTATTAAGCTTGTTATTGTATCGTTACTATTTCTATCGCCAATTTTCCATCCAGACAAATTCAAAATCTCATCAGAAGGATTATATAGCTCTATCCATTCGTCCTGCCACGGATTATTAGAATGCGGCATAACTTCGTTTATAAAAACAAATGCTGAAGCCCTAGAAAAAAACAGAAATAAAAATAAAACAAAAATTAAAAAATGAAATTTTTTCATCATGTTTAAAGGCAATTATGATTTTTATTTTTTCTTAAATCTAAAGTTTCAAAAACGCATTCTTTAGGCTCTTTATCAAATCTAATTCTAACAAAGCTAGGAGCTCTTAGTTCGTGCTTTTTTGTCAATTCCAAAAACTTTACTTCTACAACAAGCTCTGGTTTAAGCCACATAACTTTATCTTTAATTTTTTCTTCTACGACTAGCCCTCTAAACTTATCTGTTTTCAATTTTTTCATCAGCTTCGATAATTTTTCTAGACTAGCTTGATCGAAACCAGTTCCGACTTTTCCGGCATAAACAAATTTTTTAGAGTTCTTATCATAAAAAGCAAGCAAAAGAGCGCCGAAAGTTTTTGCTCTAAAGCCTTCGCCCTTTGTAAAGCCCACAACAACAGCGTCTGCTGTATTGAATCTCTTTATTTTTAACCAAGCTTCTGAACGTTTTTGCTCATAACAAGAATCGATTTTTTTGGCCATTACTCCTTCAAGGCCTTGTTTAATTACTTGTTTCCAAAGCAACTCGCCATTTCTTGTCCATGGACAACTCACTATAAAAGGACTTTTTGCAATTACTTTTTGAAGTATCTTTTTTCTTTCAAGTAATTTTAGATTCACCAAAGTTTTTCCATCCAACTCTAGAATGTCGAAAACAAAAAGAGTCGCCGGAAACTCTTTGCTTCTTAACATAATAAAAGCTTTGTTTTCAAGTTGCTCGCGTTGTTGCAACAAATTGAAATCTGGAAAGCCTTTTTCGTTGAGCACAACAAGCTCTGCATCCAAGACGCATGACTTTGCTTCAATGCTTTTCGCTATTTCAAAAAGCTCTGGATATCTGTAAGTTATGTTTCTACCTCTTCTATTTACGAGCTCTATACTTTCGCCTTTCTTATAGACAAGAACTCTTGTGCCATCCAGTTTTGGCTCAAAAATAAAATCGCTACTTTTCAAAAGCTCTTCATCACCAAGTTTTGCCAGCATTGGTTTGTATTTCATCTTAAATGCCAATCAAAGAAATTATTTTATTTTTTACCTCTTGCAATTTGTCCTTTTCAAGCCAAATAAAAATTCCTTGCTTTCTATACTTTTTAACATAAGCTCTATGCAGAGTAGCGATAATTTTTTTATTCGAACCGATCAAATTTCTTAACATCGCTTTAAAAGCTTCGCTAAAAAATTCCATTCTTCCTATTTCATCGATTATAATTATATCAGCATTCTCAAAATTCTTTTCAGCTTCTTCAACAATTTTATCTATGCCATTAACGTTAACTCTATACTTACCAACTTTCGGACCTTCTTTTTGCTTTATTGATGCAAGCATTTCCCGCTTGTTGCTTGTTAAATCTTCGATCAAAAAACCTTCTCTCTTTTTATTATTCAATATTTGTTTTGTAATAATTCCTGCAACTTTTTTGTTTTTCGCTTTTAATTCTTTTACAAGCTCTAGCATCAATGTAGTTTTTCCGCATCCGGGAAGACCGCTAACAAATATTTTCATTTCTTTTTAATGCTAAGCTTCAACGCCTCGACAAGCTTTTCAGGCTTGGGCTTGACTGCAACGGGCTTTGCTTTTCCTAAAATAGCTTCACGAAGTTTTTTCTCAAAGCTGTCTTCGTATTTTTCGAGCTCTGGTTCTTTAGTAAGAGTTGCTACAAGTTTTTTTGCAAGCTCGAATTCCTCTCTCGTTACAGAAACTCTTTCTTTGAGCTCGACCAGTTGCTTTATATCGCGAATTTCGTATAAGTAATGCAAAGTAGTAAGCAACAAGCCTGTTTGATAGGGTCTTATCAATACAATATGCTCTTTCTCGTGCAAGATCATTCTAGCAAAAGCGACTTTTGCTGTTGCGTGAAGCACTTCTCTGAACAAAAAATAAGCTTTCTCTCTACTCTGGCTCGGAACAACATAATAGTTCTTTGAAAATAAAATAGGATCGAAACGATCTATGGTTGTAAAGCCCAAAACCTCGATTTGTTCGAGTTTAGCAGGTTTTAGCTTTGCAAGCTGCTCTTTTGTAAAAGCCTTCCATTTGCCTTTTTCTATTTCAAAACCATGCAGTACGTTTTGCCAAGCAACCTCTTTCTTGCAACGGGGACAATAACGTTGATATTTCAAAGGAGTTTGGCAAAAACCACAAAGTAAACGAAAAGAAAACTGTTTAGGCTCGGCAACGCTATAAAGTTTTACTGGAATGTTTACAAGACCGAAAACTATAGATCCTTGCCAAATTGCTTTCATTTTATCTTAACAAGTTTCGACTTAAAAAATTTTATTATTACCTCCAAACACCAGGAATTTTTTCACCACAAGAGCATCTTCCTCTTTTTAGATCTTTTTTTACAACTCTAAAACCTTTTCTTATTATAAGAACCTTATCGCATTTAGCACAAAATGTTGTACTTCCCTCTTCATCCAATATGTTGCCAGTATAAACATAGCTAAGCCCTTGATGCTTTGCCAAAATTCTAGCTTTTATTAAAAATTCTGGCTCTGTAGACGGAACATTTGTAAGTTTGTAAGCAGGATAAAAAGCACTGAAATGCAAAGGAACATCTTTGCCTAGATTCTCTAAAATCCAAGAAACCATCTTTTTTATTTCATTAACGTTGTCGTTATACCCAGGAATAATAAGATTCGTTAACTCTACCCAAACTTTTTTTGAATGCAACAATTTTATAGTTTCCAAAACAGGTTCTATTCTGGCTTGACAAATTTTCTCATAAAACAAAGCGTTTCCTTTCAAGTCGATATTTGCTGCTCTTACATAGGGTATAAGTTTTTTCAAAGGTTTCTCATTTATAAAGCCATTACTAACTATGTTGCATTTTATTTTTTCTTTTTTAGCCAATTTAGCAATATCGAGCATGTACTCGTAAAATACTGTAGGCTCTGTATAAGTAAAAGAAATGCTTTTTACATCGTTTGCTTTTGCTTGTTCGACAATTTCTTCCGGCTTTGCTTCAATGTATGGAACGTCTTCGACTCTTGCTTGACTTATAGCATAATTTTGACAATGCAAGCAATGAAAATTACAACCAACCGTCGCTATACTCAAGGATTTTGTTCCAGGTAAAAAATGATAAAAAGGTTTCTTCTCTATAGGATCTATAGCTATAGAACAAGGCTTTCCATAGACAAGACTGAAAAGTTTTCCATTCATGTTTTCTCGAACACCGCAGTTGCCTCTTTCGCCATTTTTAATGACACAAAATCTAGGGCACAACTGACACTGAACTTTATCGTCTTCAAGTTTTTTATAAAAAAGCGCCTCTTTTAATCCCATAAAAGGCAAAAGTAAAAAATAAAATATAAACTTTTCTAATGCAGTTTAGCAAAAAACTTTTCAATACTTGAATTTAAAACCTCCTTCCTCGGTTTCGGGCATCAAGGTTTTTAAATGCATTCTTCTCATTCTTTCCCTTGCTTTCTTTACTCTTACTAGAATAAGAACAGTGATTGCTGTTGCAACAATAAGAAGAGTCACTAAAAGCATAACTAAAAGATTGAATTTTTCCTTGCCAATACATTTATTGCCTTTACAAATTTCATTTTCTCTGCAACCACAGTCGATGCAACAATTATCGGAGCTCTCGCCAACCTCTGTATTGCACACTTTATTGCCGCAATAAACAGCAAAACAATCTTTCATACAATTAGCAAGAGTTTCGCCGCTCTGACATATCCCATCGCCACAATATCCCAAAACACAAACATTGTTCAAGCACTCATAACCGTTAGGACAACCACAATCAAGGCAGCAATTATCAAAATTTTCTCCAATTTCACAAATTGTATTGCCACAAATACTAGCATTACTGCTTGCATTCTGCTCGCCGCCAGCTTCTCTACTGCCGCCATCGCTAGCACCTCCAGCGCCACCGCCAGCGCCACCAGCGCCACCACCAGCGCCGCCACCGCTGCTAGCTGCTTTCAAAGTGAAATAAAAAATGTTAGAGGTAGCTACATTGCCAATATTGTCATAACAACCAACTTCCCAAAAGTAAAGTCCTTCATAAAGATTTTCCACACTAGCATTGCATAAAGTATTGTTTATACAATCGATAGGACCAAAAATTGTTCCATTTATTTCAAGATAACAAGTCGAATTTATGCTAGCGAGATTTATTACTTTCCAAGCAAAATCTTGAGACGCTGGAAAACTTTGTTTTACGATAACTTCATTGTTTTCAGGTTTTTCTAAAATTATTGTCATGTTATGCTGTGCAGTTGTAATATAGCTGAAAGGATTTGTACAGCTAGAGTTCCACAAGTTGTTTGAATTGTTAGCATAAACACACCATCTTATTGTGCAGCCAACAGTCGAATTTACTTGTTTTGTAACATTGCTCCAATTTTCTCTTCCAGAAAAAGCAATCCAAGTATCGTTAACGAAAAAGCCTGTGCAGTTATCAAAGCTGAATATATAGCCGCTCAAAGCGATATTGTCCATCCACTTCAATCTGTGCTCTACAGCCTGTCCTGCATAAGTAGAGTTCGTTGAATTTAAAAGATAAATGGGAGCGCCAACAGCAATAATTGTAAAATAAATTCTTGATGAATTGCCCAAAGCAGATTCTGAATCATTGCAATAAAAAATTACGTTGTGTTGCCCTAGACTCAAAGAAACATTTTTTGTCCATAAATAAGGATCCTCTAAGCTTTGAATCATTGTAGTGTTCGCGCCACCATCAAGACTATACCAACAAGATGAAGCAACTTCATTTGTCCTTATTTCAAAGGTTAAATTTTCTAATAGATAAGTAGTATTTTTTGGAACATTGACAGTTATTGCAGGAGGTAAATTAGGAGCACTACAAGCATTTGGTTCTGAACAAATGTAAGAATAAATTCCAAAAAGAATTAATCTGCCATCATTTCTCCAATCGTTATGCGTTCTTATAGTTTTGCCGAAACAAGTCGTTATATTTGCTTGCTCATAAATTCCAGCACCATCCATACAATTCGGAGGAAATTCCATTGATAAAGCAAGAGTTCTATTTTCATCATAAGCGTTTTTAATAGCAGCTCCGAGAATGTTAGAAGCTCTTCTGAAGTTGGCTTTTTCTGGCCAGTAAAGCGAGATATTGTTCATAAGATTCCAAACAGAATTGTTATAGCTAGCATTATTGTTGTATGGATAGATAAAATAATTGACATCGTCGTTGATCGAACCATGGAAATCGATTAGCAGATCTGGAAGCCAAGAAATTCTTTGCTGTTTTAAAACCCAAACTTCTTTAGCCATTCTGCTAACATTGTTATGATCTGGTGGCAATGGCTGGTTCCATTCTCTATTCAAGTCTTCGTCTCTTGAATTAAACCTTGGAATTCCAAGATAAGCACCATCGGGATTTGCAATATGAACTATTTTAAAAATTGTGTTTCTTCTTATTTGTGCTGCAAGAGGCTCGTTGCTTGTCAAATAAGACGTAAGTCCTTCGAGAGCATAAATTCCTTGTGATTCGCCGCTGGAGTGCAATCCTGCTATGGCAAAAATTTTTTTCTTTCCAGTATCGTTATAATTGAAATCAGTAATTGTGATCATTTTAATTTCTCTGTTGTCTTCGCTATAGCCGATTGTAGTAACATTTACAAAACTATAATATTTTGTTATCGAATTGATGAAATTCCAAGATTTTGTTAAAGAGTAAGGGTGTAGAGCAGCAATCCATACAGGACAACTGCTTGGAGTAATGTTAATAATAAAATAACTATTGTTTCCAGAAACTTCATAAAGCTTGAAATAATTGCTATCGTTTAACTCTAAAGGATTCAATCTTAACCAGGTTTCGTTATTATCAAAGCTGTAAACGGGCCAAACATTTCGCCATCTATTCTCGTTAACATCCTCGTCTAGCAAGTTGGTTATGTTTACAACAAAATTCTTTCCAGAGCAGTTGTCTGCTTTGAAATAAAACCACCATTGATATTTTGCCGGCGTACTTGGATCAAAAGAAAAGTTGGACATATTTATTTGCGCACTATAAATTCCATCGCCAGCATAGCTAACGTTAATCAAATTTCCTTGCTCAAAATCGCTCGTAATAATAACTCCTTCTCCGATTGCCATAGGCGCTGCAAGCAATTTTTTTTCATGCTCGACAGAAACTCTAGTTTCAACGCTAACATCAACAATTTCAGAATGAATAATAGAATCGCCATAAGCTATGACTATTTCTAAAGGATAAGTTCCAGAAGCATTGGGCAAAACATACAAGTTTAATGCAGAAAGATCAAAACTAACAGAATATTTTTCGCTTGCATAACGCTCGCCAAAACCATACAGCTTTTGAAACGGCGAAACAGAAAAAACACCGGGACTGCCGAAACAGCTTCCCAGGCCTTTAACGCTTGGGGCATTCGGAACATAGAAATTAGCATAATACTCTTTCAAGTTTGCTTTACCAATTTTAACAAAGTTTGAAAAAGTTGTTCTTTTTTGAACACCCATAAAATTAAAGATTACTACGGAATTCGCTGGAATGCAAACTCCTTTTTGTATAGTAAGCTTAAAAGAGCCTTCGATTCTGCTAGCTTGTTTGGCCTCTCTAATCAAGATTGTCTTTCCTGCCAAATCTTTTTCTAGGGAATAGAGCATAAAATAAAAAAAGAAAGCAAATGCAAGCAAAAAAATAAAAAAACCGATTAAAATATTTCTATTTATTCTTTTAATTTCATCTATCTTTTCAATTTTTTTCCTCTTTTTTTGCATATTAGCTAAAAAGCACATATATTTTTAAAGTTTGCATCTTAACATAAAGTTTAAGAACATAAACTTTTTATAGCTTTCCATTATCTTTTTAAAATGGCATACACAAGAATCAAGCTTGCATCAATAAATATAGACAAATTGAACGAAATTGTAGGAGCAATAAAAGACATTGCAAGCAAAAACGGCATAGTCATAAGAGGACCAATACCCTTGCCGACAAAAAAACTAAAAATCACAACAAGAAAATCGCCTTGTGGCGACGGCAAGGCCTCATTCGATAGGTTTGAGATGCGTATACACAAAAGAATTATAGACTTGCCGGCCGATGAGCGAGTGTTGCACAGCATAATGCGTTTACCAATACCAAAAGAAGTAAACATAGAAATAGAAATGATTGAATAAAAAATTCTACCAATTCTTAACTAAACAATTGCATTAGGTTTAAAGCGTGCTGTTCGATTCGTAAAATATTTTACAAAATATTGTTTTAGCCAAAGAACTAAGGCAAAATAGTAAGGCTTTTTGTTATGCTTTCACGATATTTATAACTCAAAAGAATTTCTATTGGTGCAGCGTGCAAATCGGCTTCTGTTAAAGTTTTTTCACAAACTACCTGATATTCAACGTAAGCAACTCCCTCAAGAGACTTTGTGCTAGTGTAAGGAGCCTGAGCTGTTTGCAGATTGCAAGTAAAACCTTGTTCTGCCCTTATTGCTATATTTACCTTGTTTTTTTTCAGTTGCTCGTTAACATCTTGCAATTCTATCCTATCGCAATCTGCATCTTGCAAATAAACCTCGCCAGCTCCTTTGTTTTGTATTTTGAAGAAAACATAAAGCTTATTGCCTTGTACTTGCTCTGTAAGTTCCGTGACTTGTATCGGTGCTGCTGTATTGCTTCCTGTAATAATTTTATTACCAGCAAGCGCAACACCAGGACAATCTTTTTTTCCAACGCAAATAGTTGTTTGTGTGATAGTAGCATAATTATAGCAAGAAGTTAGTTTTATGGTTAAATTAAAAGCACTCGGCAATTGTCGCGCTACCTGTGCTGCTGTTGCAAAATTAAGCACTTCGGAACCGCCTTGCTGTATTGGCGTTTTCTTTGATAAAAATCCTGTATTGCTTAATTTTTTCTCAACTCCAATCAAGTTCTCACCTATCCCGCTTAAGTAAAAGCTGGCTGCTCCCGGCGCTAAATCATAACCACCTAGATTTTTGACTTCGGCATATATAGGAAAAGCAACTCCATAATTCACCTCTTTCGGAGGAGCATCTTGAACAAAGCTTACTTGCAAAGCAGTCGTGTTAAAAATTATTTTTTTCTGTCCGCATCCCGGAGCTGCTCCTATAGTAGCAAGCAAGATTAGAAAAATAAGAACGACTAAAAAAAAGTTTGTTTTTTTCATCTTTTTACCTCTTTTTTATTTTTTCTTTTTTTTTGCTAGTTTTGCAAGGCATTTTTCCCATATTTCTAATTTTTCAACATTTTTAAAATTTTTTATTCTTCTTTTGTTATAATGCTAAAAGGAAATTTTTTATCGATGATTACGCCATAGTTGAGTGTCACAATTAAAGGAAAACTTTGCTCTTGCCTGCTATAAATTGTTCCAGAGCATTTTATAGTTTTAGTATCTTGAAGCTCTACTACGCCATAAACAGGCTTGCCAGCAACAAAACAATCCAAAGGTATGTTATAAAGTTGCACGCTGAATTGAGTCGAGTTTTCTTTTGAAAAATCCGGTAAGAAAATTTTTCCTCCTCCTTGCTTTACTAGATTGATTGTCAAATCAATCTTGTAGCCCTCGCTTCTCGGATGCAGGCTTTTCAAAACAGAAACTTTAACCAAAGCAGGCTCTTGTGCTACATTCGGCTGTTCTTGTCCTGTTGTTATTGTTGCCGTAGCCTGAGTCATTTCATTATAGTGTAAAGAAACATACAAATTAACAGAAAAAGGCTGAAGCATTACAGGCATTCCATAATACTTGTACTCTTGCTCTTGAGGAAAATATACTTCTGTAACACCTGGCTTAATGTCTTCTTTAGCTTGACCAAAAAAACTTTTTTTAGTTTCTTGCTTTTTTTCTGCAGCTCTTACAACAAAATACTGGCACTCGCCGAAGCCTTGGCTCTGAATACCTCCGAAAGCTTCATCAACATCATCTTTTATGCATAAAGTTCCAAGTCGCTCCTTAGTATCATAATTTTCTATTTTTATTCCAACGTAAAAACTATCTTCTTGATGCAAGCTACTACCTGAAGTAAGAAAACCAGGCTTGGAAATTAGTGTAAAATCCAAGCCTTGCTTTGAAGCTTGTGTACTTTCGCAACCTTGCTGCGCTGAAACAAAAAAAAGCATAAAAATGAGCAAACAAATAATAAAAAATTTTTCAATTCTTTTTATTTTCATTTTAAAATTTTTCATTAATTTTTTGATTTTTTAAGCTTTAAATTTTTTGTTCAACCGGGCGACTTCAAAACTTGCGTGGAGTATTCTGAAACAACATCGTAGCTCGCTTCAACCTCTACAGGAGCAAGTACAGCCTGC
>JAWANM010000013.1:0-19223 GCA_038895375.1 Candidatus Pacearchaeota archaeon
CTTTATTAATTTTTTTATTCCAATCTTTATTTTTTCTAAAGTACTTTCATTCACTTCTCCTTCGAAAGCTGAATTTTGTATCCAATTTAAATATTGTCTTAAAAATTGGCAAACCTTATTTACTCTTTTTTGTGCAACATCATAAACAACTATTATATACATTTTCACCACCAAATTCTAAAAGCTGAAAATTTTTTATCTCCGATGAGATGATTTATTAATTTATAACATTCTATCCTTATTAAATGTTGATAGGAAATGCTTCTTTTCAAATCTTTATGCTTTATCGTTGTTTTCAATTTTTCATCAAAATGCCCAATAAAAATTCTTTTTCCTTTATCATTCAGATAGCAAAAATTTAATCGCTTGTCAAAATGCTCATCTTTGATTAATCTATTATTAATTAAATTGAAAATAACTCTATCAACAATAATAGGCTTAAAAATTTCTGCAATGTCGAGAGCAAGACTAAAACGTCTTTCAAAAGGTTCATGCAAATAGCTTATGGTTGGATTTAACTGAGTATGATAAATTTCAGTTAAGCAAACTGTATAGAGCAGAGAATTTCCAAAACTTATTAAACAATTTATCATATTTTCAGGAGGCCCTCTTGTTCTTTTCTCAAATTCAAAACCTTTTCTTAAAATTTTATCAAAACTTTGATAATAATATTGTCTAGATTTTCCCTCAATTCCCATTAATTCTTTTATATCTTTTGCAGCATTTATTTTTGCTTTCTCATTTTCAATTTTTTGTATTAATTCATCTACTTCTTTTTCATGCTTGCTATAATACTTCAAATTTTTGATTATATTATAAATAGCTGCGTCAACAATTTCTCTGGCTATTTCTATTCTTTTCTCATTATCAAGATAATACTTAACTTGATTTACGATGATAATACCAGAATTAAGATATTCTCTTGGATAAAAACTTCCAATGTAAAGGTCATAATAATTAAAAAAATGTACCGGAATTTTATTTTGAGATAAAAAAATTAAAAGTTTTGTGTTTATATCAACCTCACCAAAAATATACAATGCTTCAATGTCTTTAATTGGGATAGCCCTCTTTTCTTCTTTTGTTTCTAAGTAAAGAGTATTTTGCTTTCTTCTTAGTCTACCGCTTTTTAAAATATAGTAATTTTTCATTTTTAACTCCAGCAAAGTTCAAAATAAGAGCATTTTTTGCAGTATGGCTTTTTTTCTTTTTCTGGCGGATATAATGAACTTATAATTTGTTTGATTTCATCTAATATTTTTTCTATTTCCTTTTCTTTTTCTTCTGTTAGTTCAACTTTTTCTATTCTTCTAAGCAAAGGATAATTTATTATGCCTTTAGCATTAATTCCTTTTTTCTTTAAGTAATAAATATAATAAAGAAGCTGATAAATATGTGCCTTTTCTATTTTTTTAGATTTTTTTATTTCATGAACCTCGCAGCCATCATGTAAAAAATCTATTTTTAAGTTATCAATTAAAATTTCTTTAAAATTTTTCTTATAGCTTTGCTCATGTAAAAGCTGCCCTAAAGTTACTAGCTCTGATGTTTGTTCCATACTTAAATGCTTAGAAAAAAGCCATAATTTTCTTTTGCAAACAAAAAAATAGTTTACCTGTGTTCCAGTTACTAAAAAAGACATTTAAATTATATTATTTTGTTTGATTTCTTCTATATCAATATTTTTTATTTCGTCAATACCATACTCCTTAATTTTATTTGCTTGGCTAGAATCTATTTTTAATACAAAAAAACCTTTAAGATTTTCTTTTTCTAAAATTTTATATTTTGAAGAGTAATCTTCACCAAAAGAAAAAATAGGTAAATTAAAAGAATACTTATATAATATTTCAAGAAGTATCCATTTACTCACATTTCTATTCTGTTCTTCATTATCCAATTTTTCTTTTACAGCATTAACAATATCATTCCAAGATAAATTCCAATTACTTTTATCTTTAATTATTTAATAAAATTATTTCTAAATTTTATCATTCTATTCTTTCATCAACTCGTTAATTACAACTTGTATTCCTCCTAATTTTCTAAATATTTTTTGAGCTTCGCTTCTTTTTTCAGCAGAATAATATTTAAGCCACTCTAGATTTTCTTTAATTTTATCTTTATAATATTCCAATAATTCTCCTTCATATACTTTATCAATTAATCCCTTTTCATCTTTATACTCTAAAACTTTGTTTTCATAATCTTTTAATATTTCAATTGTTTTAGAGATAACATTTTCATCATAAATTGCTTTTGTTCCTTGATCAATGTTTGTAAATACATAGACATTGGGTCCCCCATCTTTGTAATCTATATCTCTGTTTCTCCATATTCTACCCCATCTTTGTATTTGGCTCTCTATAGGTGAAATTTCAGTAATTAGAATATCAAAATCGACATCAACAGAAGCTTCTACAACTTGAGTAGCAACTAATATTAGTCCCTTTTCTTCATATAATTTTTCCTTTATTTTCTCTATTCTTTCTGCTTTTACTTTTTCAATTAATCTGGAATGGAGTAGATAGAGCTTCTTATTTTTCTCTTTGTACTCTTTTTCGAGTTGTTTGAATAATTCTATGGCCTTACCTACATTATTTACGACAATCATTATATTTTTATCTTCGTTTTGATTGATTATGTTTTTGATATCCTTGAATCCTTCTTTTAATTTTAACACTATTTTATTGTCTTTATCTTTTTTATATTCAAAAAGACTCACAGGTATTATCTTAATTTTGTGTCTCTTTCTAACATAGTTCTTTACTTCATCTCGCCTTATCTGATTGGTTTGAATTAGTTGTTCTAGACTTATTCTCTTAAAATCTGAGAAAAACTCTTCAAAATATGGTGGAAATGTTGCCGTAATAATTAAAATATTTCCTTTAAGTCGTTTTATTATTTCTAATGTTTTTATGATAACTGCAGCCATTTCTGGATTATATGCTTGGATTTCATCTATTACTATCGCAGATAATGGATAAACTGAAATAAGTTTATCAAAACCATAATATTTAAGAGAAGAAAGAAAAACTTGATCTGGTGTAGTAAGGAGAATTGGTGTAGAAAATAATTTTGATGAGTTTATCATTTCTTCTATTGAGATTTCATCTCCTTCTTCACATTCTTTTAGATATTCTATAAAAGATGTAGAGTGAAGTATTCCAAGATTGTGTTTATAAAAATATTCTTTGCCTTCACCAAATCTCCAGTATAAATCATTTAATGCTACTCTTAGTGGTAAAGTATAAATTAATTTTTTATTTCTGTTTTTTGCCCATAAAAGAGCAAACTCAGTTTTTCCAGAGCCTGTGGGTGCGATGAGGATTAAGTTTTTATCATCATAGTGTCTTAATATTTTTTCTTGCCATATATTTTTACCAATCGATTTTTTGATGTTTTGTGGCAAGTTGTTGTAAACATCTTGCGCCAGAGTTTTTGCTTGTTCAATCTCAACATTACCACTTGCAGCATGGTCACATCTTCTTAAACAACCAAGAAAAACAAAAAAATCATAAAAACTTTCATCTCGATCATCTTTGGTTGATATATCAAATAAACCTAATATTTTAGAAATGTTGTACTTTTTCTCGATTTGATTTTTTAGATCCTGAATTTTTTTAAAACCATCTTCCTCTAATTTTTTTTGTAATTTATCAATTATATTTTTAGTAGCAGGTATACTACCTATTTCTTCTAAAAAGATTTTCAAGATTTGTTTGATTTTATTTTCATTTTTTATGAGAAATTCTAAATACTTATTTAACTCAGGATAATTATCTAAAATTATTCTAAAACTTATATTGCTCTCGTTGGAGTAAAATTCATTATAATGATGAAAAAGAATAGCGGTTCTAATTTTTTTATCCCAATCACTGTTACCCAAAAAAATTAAAGAATAAATTAATGAAATTATCTCATGATCTTCTATATCAATATCTCTAAAACCATCAAAAAAATTATAAAGCTCATTCAATTCATCGCTTTTGTATTTCTTATTTTCATAATCATATTCCTTTTCTTCTTTGTCAAAAACGCTAAGTTGGAATTTCCAATTAATTTTTCCTAAATCGTGTAGAAAGCAAGCAATAACTAAATTTTCGAAAAAAGCGTCATCAAATCTATAATCAATTGCAGAACTATTTTTATTAATAAATTTTTTAAGTTGAATGGCACGTAATATTGTTTCTTTTAAATGATCTTTCAAAAGATAATTTTCTTCTTTTTTAGATTTTGCTCTTAAAATATAGCCTAATTCATTATTCATCATAACCATCCATATTTATCAATTATTATAATTTTTTTGTTTTCAATTTCATAACTCTTACCAGAAACGATAGCATTTTCCTTAAGTTGAATACTGCTACCACTTCCAGTATAAATAACTGTTTGAAATTCAACTTTTCTTTCTGTACTTTTAGTTATCTCTGCTTTGTGTTTAACTCGCTCTCCATCATTTTCAAAAATAACTTTTATTGGTATAGAATATACAGGATATCTTTTGTTTGCTATTGGAAGTTCATTTGAAAGATATGTTGGATACTCGAATGGCATATCGCTAATTTCATCAATTTCTTCTATAGGAATAACTTCTCTTATATCCCTTATAAATATAACATCTTCGCTTCTTCCAAGATATAAAATTTTTTTTGGTTTTTCTAAAGCTTCCTTTATCCTAGTAAGAAGATTCTCTTCACCTTTTATAAAAATATAAAGATGTCCATTAAAAAGTTCTTGTTGATATACTGGTGATCTCTGTGATGTTAAACCTTCGCCATAAAGGGGTAGCCAAACATTTCCACCAGGATTTTTATCATGTCTATTTATCCAAATTCCATTTTTCGTTAGACCAAGCTCTCCTTTTATCAAGTTCTGATAGTTCCAAAACACACTTTCAAATCCACCATGCACACTAACTTTCAAATTCCACCACGCTTCACCATACTTACTTCCATACCAATCTCCAACAGCATTTTGCAGCATGCCAATTATTGTTGATTTGGGCGGTAAAGGAAAAGTTTGTGCATAATAAAAAGTAAATGGGTTTCGGTATTGAGCAAATGGTTGGAAAATCTGTATGAAGAGTGTTTTCTCTGGCATCTCAACGCCTTAAACTCACTTTTTCCCTTCTTTTTGTTCATTTTCTGGTAACTTTTGAAATGTTGGTTCAGTTTGTATAAATTTTCTTTTATAGACTAAAATCATAGGATACTGGGGTTTGTTTTCTGAAGATGTATTACTTTCTTTGTTAGGGGAATTTCCTAAGAATTCTTGGATTTTTTCTATAATTTGTTTTTTTGTTGCCTCTTTGGGAAGATTACTATCTATATCGATTATAAATTTTGGCGCATCTTTCTCAACTGTCTCATGTTCTATTTCTTTAATTATTCTTCCTTCTTTATCTTTTGTTTCTTTTTCTTTTGTTATAACTTTGTAGACATGAGATTTTGCCAACTCTATTTTATCTAGATATGTTTCATATTTTCCATCATTGTATAATCCACATATAACTAACCATGGTGATAGATCTTCCATCCGTCCTTTTATTTCTCTTTTCAAGTTAAATATAGTTTCAATAAGTTGAGTTATTCGGTCATCACGCTTATTACTCACATCTATGTTACCTATATTGTTTTCTCCATGCTCTTCTTTCGTGTATTTTCCTATTCTATCTACATCTATAACTACATTGTAAACGTAAAAGTCTTTCTTTTCCTCTACGTTTACCGGGTTACTACCTGCACCAGGACCTTTTGCTCTTCTCATTAAATCAAGATTCGCTGTAAAATGAGAATCGTAATTATAGGGCGTTAAAGAAACAGCGTGAGAAATTTTTACTGGTGATACACGTGTAAATGTGACTTTATCTTTATCGGATGATTCACTTTCTTCTTCACCTTTTTTTGATTTTTTACTTTTCTTATTCTTTTTTTCTGCTACCATGAATCCAAAAAGATCGAATTCCGGGAAGTTAAGAATAGTTTTATTGCGTACTATATCCGCTTTTGGATGAACAACATCTCCCTTCTCTTCCGCCTCCAACTCATTACGTCCTGCTAACTTCCACTCATTAGGAAACATCTTGTTTGCCCAATGAAGTATACTATATCTTAGAGCATACCTGCTTACTAGAACATATTGCTTTCCATCCCATTTCGTAATTTTCTTTAATTCCTGATAATTTCCAGTTCCTTGATCATAATTCAAAGAACCTCCATAAAAAATAATATCCATCACAATATACTTTCTTCCAGTATTTTGATTATTTCCATTACTCATTTTATTCGCCTGTGTAGGTAGACATTATTCCAATAATTATTGAGTATGCAAAATTTATAAATGTATCTTCAGGCATTATATCATAACTTTTATTTAGCATATTCCATAGTTTTTTAAAATCTTCTTTTGGTTTGTTAATTGCTCTTAAAAGAAGATAAAAGAATTTATTTTGATCGTTGTTTCTAACAGCTTCTAATAATTTATATACTAATTGTTGTTTATAATTATCTGATTCGTTTTTAAAAGCTTCTATACAAGCTTTTTTAATTTCTTTGAGACTTATTTTTAAATCTTTATCTCCAACTACTTTTTGCCAATATACTATTTGCTCTTGCTGTTGTTCACTCATTTTAACCACATACCAAATTCATAATTAATATTAATCCGTACATTATAAAGCTTTCGTTATTATTTATAATTTTATCGAATATCCATTCAGTTAGGTTTTTGTTTGCACATAGTTTTTTATTTTCATTTATATTTTTTAGTAGAATATTTAAAAAAAGATTTTTGTTTTCTACTTTTAATGCTTCTAATAATTCTCGTGCAATTCGTTTTTTTGTATCATCATCTTTTGAAATTTGATTGATAAGACTTGCATTGTCTAATGTATTTTTTATATCTTTTTTTATTTGATTAACTAAAGATTTATAACTACCAAAATAGTTCTCAGAAAATAACTCAGCTTTTTTGCTTTTCTTAAAATCCGAAATATTTGCCTCTACAATTAAAGAATATAAAGAAGCATCTTTGTTAATCCGAATTTCTTCATTTATTCCAAGGTTAACATGATTTAGAATTATTGGATACAAAGGCCTTCCTTTTATGAATTCTTCAAGCAACCAAATATATTTGTCTCCTTTAAAATTTTTACTTCTAAATTGAATGCTCACATTCAAAATATTTCTTACTACATCGTCCATAATGATCGATGCCTGTAATTTTGGAATACCCATGTACACAACATTAAATATCTCTTGGTTCTTACCTACTCTGTAATTTATTAGATACATGTTTTCAATCGACCAAAGAGACTCTGTTTCTAATGCAGAATCCAAAATTGCATCCCAAGTTCTACGAAAGATGGAGTTGTAAACAGTCTCTTTTTTCATGTTTTTAATCATGGTTTTAAGCTTTTTATTGATCTTGTAGGTAAGTTCTATGTTAGGAGAATAAAAAAGCGTATTGTCTTTCTCACTTCTAAGAGGAATAAACGCAAATGGGAAAGTAAGCACATACACAAGGTAGACCTGCTTCTGTAAAATCTCTCTTAACGAGGAAATGTTTATAAAACTTTTTGTATAAGAAAGATTAGAAAATTCATTAGCAGACGGCAAAAACTTATTAATAGTTCTATCTATATTTTTCAAGACTTCACTTTCAAGTTCTATAAGTCCCAAAATTTCCTGAAATGCCTTCTTTTGTTTATCCTTTTTCCACCTTGGTTGAAAAAACAAAAAGTTATGAAAATAATAGAAGATGCCTTTTGAACGTAAATTGACCTTGTTTTCTTTTACATAGTTATTTAATATGAACTCCCATGCCTTCTCAAATATTTTTTTATCACTTTGATTTTCAAGAATCATATCAACTTCTTGTAAAAGTAATTCATTGGCTCCTCCTTCTGCAACTTTGTTATTATAATAAACAAAAGCTATTGGAAAATACCCATAATAAACTTTTTCAGGTTCTTTCTCAATCCTTTTTTGCAACTCTTCCAAATCCCATCCATAAACTTCTTCCATCAAATTAACAAATCCAAGAATACCAGCATCTATAAACCAATTTCCAGTAAATTCTAGTTTCCCACTATTAATTTGTGTCATTTTAATTTCTTTCTTAAACTGAGATTCTCTAACTTAAATTTTTCTAAATTATTATCTATTGACTTGAATAATGCATTTAAAAAACTTCTAGCTAATTTTTCAGAGAAAAAAACGGCTACTGGTTCTTCTCTTTTAGTTTTCTCATTTAAAACTTCTTCAAAATAGATAAGATACGATTTACTTTTTCTATCTAAATATAAAGAGAAACAAATATAATGTCTATGATCTTTTGATGAATTTTTGCATGGTATTGTGCATGATGTTATGAACTTCATTTTAAATTCATAAATCCAAAGCCTAAGCTATTGCGTTCTCCGAAGCCGGCATCGATGCCGAAACGCAATAGCTCTTGTTGTTTTTCATTTAGATTTTGAAATATAAACTCCCATAAACTTCCTATAATCTTTATCTCTTTGCCTTCCATTATAATATGATTGCAAACTTCTTTTTTAAATATAAATTGTTGAAACAATGGTAATGTTTCATTTTCTATCTTATTTATCTCATTTTTTTTAAGTTTATAAAAATTTGCATATTTTTTTATTAAATTATCCTCAAGTTGTTTAACAAATGCTTCAAAAGGCAATTTTGAACGCCAAAAAACATAATTATATTTAGAGTTTATTCCATATTTTTTATAATTTTCTTTTGGGATCCTTAAAGTTATAGGCGTGCCAGTTATTAGATGGCAATTTTTAATTTTTCCAATTTTTTTAATTTTTATATTTTCAATTGTAAAAAGCATCTCTCCAATATTAATTTCTTTTTTATTTTCTTTAAAATTTTCTAAATTTTGCTTAATTATATCAATAAAATGCACATCGGGAGATGAAATAATTAAAGTTCTTTTCTCTCCGCTCTTTGAGTCTATAGGAGGCATAATATTTGAAAAACAAAAGAACTTGTATGTTTTCAAATCATGAAGCTTTTTGTATGGTGTTTCTTTCAATAATTGATAAATAAAACCCTGAAGCTTGTGGTGGTACTTTAATTCATAACTGTAATCCTTTTTAACATCAAGCCTGATTATTGTTCTCATCTTTACTTTTCAAATTATTTATCTTTTTAATAATTTGCGTTTTAAAAGAACACGATAGCAAAAGGCAAATTTTCGCTTTCGGTTTAGCTTTCAACGTATTTCGCCTCTAATTCTATTGGCCTCAATAGGATTGCCAATTTTCTCATACAAAGTAGCAAGTTTCAACTTTGTTTCTTTTTCAAGATCTTTTTCTATTTTCAATGTTAAAACACGCGTTAAAACCTGAATTGCCTTAGTAAACTGTTTTTTCTGCTCAAATTCTTGAGCTTGTTGCAAATAAGCATTCAACAAAGCTTTATGAATTTCTGGTTTTTCTTTTGTCGATGCAAGCGCCAAAGCTTTTCTCATAACGGCTTCCGCTTCAAGATAGTCTTGTGCTTTAACAAAAAGAAGCATAGAGCGCAAAAGCAAGTCTATTTTTTCTGCAAAAGTTTCAGCAAGATCGGCAGCATTGCTATAAGAGCGAGCAGCAGTATTGAACCATCTTCTCTGCGCTTGCAAAGAACCCATCAAAATAAAAATCGCCCTTCTCGTGGCTTGATCTGGTTTTTTTTCAAGTAGTTTTTCAAGAAATTCTAGCTTGCGTTCTTCGGTTCTGTAATTTTGCAATTCTTTTGTAATTTGCGCAATAATTTCTTGCGAACTCTTTTTTTTCTCTTCGACCTTGAAATCAAAATCCTCCATGCTTTTTGGTACAGAGCAAAAGTATAAATATTTTTCTATATTTTTTGTCAATCATTTAAAAAATGAACAAACACGAATACATAACTTACAGGACTCCGCAAAACATCTCAGAATCGATAATTTTTTACAGTTCAAAAAAAGTATTAGCCATTCCTATACATTGGAAAAATGAAAAAAAGCCATATATGATCATCATCGCAGGAGAAATCATAGAAAAAGATAGAGATACTTACATCTTAAAAAGAGTAAGCAAAAATAAAAAGAGCATAGAAAAGAAAATAAACGATCTATTCGGAAAAACCAAGGTCTTTTTCCTTAAGTAAAGTTCAAAAACCTACGCTTCTTTTTTGCCCCACTCTTCGAAAAAAACAATACTTTTAAGTTCTGGTTTGAAAATCCTACTTGGTTTCTCGGCAGCATAAGCAACAGGAATTAAAGCTTCTATGTCTATGTCTTTAGGAATTTTAAGTATCGAAGCTATAGCATTATCATCGAACCAACCAATCCAGCAGCTTGCCAAGCCTAGTTCTGTAATTTTCAATAGCATGTTTTGAATAGCAGCTCCTGCCTGCTGTCTTGCATATCTTTCTCCACGAGCCCCATAGCTTCTCGTAACTTTCGAAGTTTCAGAACAAACCACGATAACGTAAGAAGCATCTGCAAGAAAAGGTTGCTGCGCAGCTTGAGCAATCTTCTTTATTTTATCTTTTTCTGAAACAATAACAAGTTTTAAAGTAAAAATGTTTCCAGCCATTGGAGCAAATCTTGCAACATCGCACACTTCAACTATGTGCTGAAAAGAAACTTTCTTGCTAGAATACTTACGAATGCTCCTTCTTGCACGAATTATTTTATCGAAAGACATACTTTTTTTATGACTTGTAAATATAAAAATGTTACGAAAAAACTCTTGTTCAGAAATTGTTTTAACTTAAAAGTAACTTCACTTTTAAAGCTTTCGTTTCTTTTTTGAATTGAAAGAAAAAAATCAAAAGAAAAATCTTAAAAGTTAAAAAGACATATAATTGTATGCTTTACGCAGAGCTGGTAAAAGTTTATGAAGCTCTTGAAAAAACATCAAAGCGATTGGAAAAAACTTACATACTTGCAGAATTTTTTAAAAGCATTCCCAAAAAAGAAGCACGAGACTTGGCTTATTTAATCAAAGGTAAAGTTTTTCCAGATTGGCAAGAAGCAGAAATAGGCATTTCTTCGCAGCTCGCGATAAAGGCAATCGCAAAAGCTACCGGCGTTGGTGAAGAAACCATAGTGAAAGAATGGCGTAGAATCGGCGACTTGGGAAAAGTTGCAGAAGAAACAACGAAGAAGAAAAAACAAAAGACTCTTTTTACGAAAAGATTGACAACAGAAAAAGTTATAGAAAATTTGAGAAAAGCATCACAATTGCAAGGTCCCGGTACTATAGAAAGAAAACTAGCATTGGTAGCAGAGCTCTTAACAATCGCAGAACCCATAGAAGCGAGATATGTTATAAGAACGATCTTAGAAGAGCTTCGTGTCGGCGTTGCCGAAGGAACGATAAGAGATGCTATCGTATGGGCTTGTTTCGGCGATAAAATAGGAATAAAATACGACAAAGAAATGAATGAACTTGAATTGAGCGAAGAACAACGAGAAAAGTACGACAAGTATGTTGCTTTGGTCCAAGAAGCTTACGATCTTGCGAACGACTTTGGCATTGTTCTCGAGGCCGCTCGAGAAAGCGAAAATGCTTTGAAAAACATAAATCTCGAACCAGGAAGGCCTATCAAAGTCGAGTTGTGTCTTAAAGTAGACAGCATTGCAGAAGGTTTCGAGAGAGTAGGCAAGCCTGCAGAAATCGAGCTCAAGTATGATGGCTTTAGAATGCTTATACACAAAAAAGGCGATAAAGTAATACTTTATACTCGCCGTCTGGATAATGTAACAAAACAATTCCCAGAAGTTGTCGAAGTTGTTAAAAAACAAGTTTTAGGCGATTCTTTCATACTAGACGCAGAAGCCGTCGGCTATGATCCGAAAACTCATAAATATAGGCCTTTCCAAGAAATAAGTCAAAGAATAAAGAGAAAATATGATATTGAAAAATTGAAACGCGAGCTTCCGGTAGAAGTAAATGTTTTTGATTGTATTTTTTATAACGGCAAAAGTTTAATAAAAGAGCCTCTCAAAGAAAGAAGAAAACTAATTGAAAAGATTATCAAACCTATAAAATGGAAAATAAAAGTTGCAGAAAATCTAATTACTAGTGACGAAAAAGAGGCGGAAAAATTTTACAAAGAAGCGCTAAAAAAAGGGATGGAAGGAATTATTATGAAAAATTTAAATTCTATCTACCAACCTGGAGCAAGAGTAGGAACATGGGTGAAGTTCAAGCCTACACAAGAACCCTTGGATCTTGTAATAATAGGAGCAGAGTGGGGAACTGGTAAAAGAAGCGGATGGCTCTCTTCTTTCATCTTGGCTTGCAGACATGAAGACAAGTTTCTTGAAATAGGAAAAGTCGGAACTGGAGTTAAAGAAAAGGCCGAAGAGGGACTAAGTTTCGAAGAGCTCACAAAACTTTTAAAGCCTTTGATAATAGAGCAAAAAGGCAGAATGGTCAAGGTTAAACCGAAAATCGTCGTCGAAGTTGCTTTCCAAGAAATTCAAAAAAGTCCCAAGTACGCCTCTGGCTTTGCCTTGCGTTTTCCTCGTATTTTAAGACTTAGACCAGAACATGGCGTTTTTGATGTTCACTCGCTAAAAGAAATAAAACAATTTTATGAAGCTCAGTTCAAAAAACAGAAAAAAGAAAAAGTAGAAAAAGAAAAACAAGCTGAAAAAGAAAATGGAAATTAATTTCGGCCCTGCAGGAATTGGCGGAAAAAACGAGGCAATAAAAAATCTCGAAATGTACAAAAAGCATGGCTTAAAAGCAGCAGAAGTAGAGTTCACTTATGGGATCTATCTTAACAACGAAGATGCGAAAAAAATCGGAATGGTCGCAAAAAATTTAGGCATTTCGCTAAGTATTCATGCGCCTTACTACATTAACTTGAACTCCGAAGATAAGAAAAAACAAGAGGCAAGCAAAAAAAGAATTCTAGAATCGTGCGAAAGGGCCCATTACTTGAATGCAAAATATGTAACTTTTCATGCGGCTTTCTATGGAAAAAATAAAGAAGAATGTTACGACATAGTAAAAAAATCCATTTTAGAAATGCAGCAAGTTATTAAAAAAAATAATTGGAAGGTTATTCTTGCACCAGAAACAACAGGAAAACCTAGTCAATTCGGTTCTCTGCAAGAACTGCTTCGTTTAATGCAAGAAACAAAGTGCTTCTTTACTCTAGACTTTGCTCACTTAAAAGCAAGAGAGGGAAAAATAAACTATGACGAAATTTTCAAGCTTGTTAAAAAAGCAAGAATTCAAGAGTTGCATTGTCATTTTTCCGGTATTGAGTATAGTAACAAAGGCGAAAAAAAGCACATAGTCACGAGCGAAAAAGAATGGCGCGAGTTGCTTCTGAACTTCAAAAAACATAGACTGAACGCTTGTATAATAAACGAAAGTCCAAAACCTCTAGAAGATTCTATCAAAGGCCTTAAGATATGGAAGGACATGGTGTCACTAAAGAAAAGTGACCTTTTCAATTAAAATTTCTCTTTTTTTGCATTTTTCAAAAAGTTACCAACTTTTAGTGACTAATTTTTTTACAAAACAGAAAAGCTTTTAAAGTAATCTTAACTTTAAAATAATAACATAAATAAAAATTTAAAAATAAAATGAACAGAAATTTGTTTTTTGTTTTAGCCTTTCTTGTTTTGGCAGCAACTCTAGTTAGCACAGCTATAGCAGACACGCAAGTAAGAAATCCCGACATTACAAATTTTTTGGTGTACGTCAACGGCGAACCGGCATGGCACGGATGGTGTGACCCTTCTCAAGATGTTGATCACTGGAATTGCACAGCAACACAGTTTGCTATTCCAGCAGTCGAAAGAGGATCTCAAGTAGTGATAAAAGCAGTTTTCGATAATAAACTAAATCCAAAGAACTTGGACAATGTCATTGTTCATGCATGGGTAAGAGGCTCTGGAAAAACTATTGAAGATGAAACAGAACCTTTCGATGTTTATGGGGGCAACCAATACATTAAGTTCTTGTACCTTAGTATTCCAGAAAATTGGAAAACAACAGAAAATGGTTCGAAAGATTACACTTTGCATGTAGAAATAGAAGGAGAAAGATCTCTAGAAGGTGCAACAAAAGCTGAAATCGACTTGAAAGTTCAACGTGCAGCCAACTTGCTAGAGATAATGTCTATAAATCTCAAAGAAGATGTTTTGAAAGCAGGATCGACTCTTGAAGCGACAATTGTTGTAAAAAACACAGGAAATCATGAAATAGAAGACGTTTATGTAAAAGCAACAATTCCAGAATTGGGAATCTCAAGAACTTATTATCTAGGAGATCTTGCAGCTTACGACAGAGACGATGAAGAAAACACAAAAGCCATAACAGTTTCTATAGCCTTGCCTGAAACTGTCGAGGCAGGAATTTATACGCTTGTAATCGAAGCATACAATGGAGAAGTAAAAGCCAAAGAAAGCGTTGGCTTTACAGTCAGGAGAGAAATAACTGGAAAAGTAGAGGTAGTGCCGCAAACTACAAGAGCAAACGTTGCTCCTGGAAGTAGTGCAAGCTATAGCCTTATAATAACAAATCATGAAGCGACAACAAAAAGAATTACAATCAATGTTCTCGGAATAGAAGGATGGGCCACTTCGGAAATAACACCGGCTTCGTTTAGCTTGGCTCCAGAAGAAAGCAGACTTGTAACTTTAACCTTGAACGTAGATAAAAATGCAGTCGCAGCAGAGCATCTATTTACAGTAGAAATCAATTATGACACAACTAAACAAAGATTCAATTTTGTAGCAAACGTTGTAGGACCAGAAAAAAAGGTGCTAGACTTGAAAACAACATTGCTCATTATCGGCATTGTGCTTGCAGCTATAATAGTGGTTTTGCTAGTAGTGCTTTTAGCAAGAAAGACTACAGAAGAGAAACCTGAAGAAAGTTATTACTAAGAACTCGAAAGGCTAAGGTAAATTAAAATTTTGTTTTTATTTTTTGTTTTTTCTTTTTTATTTTTCAAGCATAAATTTGTCCCAAAAAGTGACAACAAAACATCGTTCTATAATCGATATATTGTTTTATAATAATCTTTTTATATCTTTTCCAACATCCTTTTTTTCATGAAAAAGAGCCTAGTTTTTTTATTTGCAACGCTTATTTTATTTACACTTGCCTTTTCAGCAAGAGCAGAAATAAGTGTAGAAAGCAAATTAATAACAAATGCCGTTTGTCCTTCTGGAACTATAGTAATAGAAGAACAAGTTTCTTCAAGCATTTCAGATTCTTTTACAATAGCGCTTAGCGGAACGGCTTCCAAGTTTGCAACTGCAGTTCCTTCTGGCTTTTCCCTTGCGGCAGGAGAAACAAAAAGTTTTTTCATCTATATAACCCCATCTTCAAGAGCAACGCCGGGAACTTATGTTCTCGAAATATCGATAATAGGCTCGAAAGCCTCGAAAAGATTGAGCCATGAAATAATAGTAGAGAACTGCAGAAAAACAACTCTCGAAGTTTTTCCTTCTCGAGACAAAATATGCGCTTGCGAATCAAAAAGTTTTGAACTGAAACTAAGCAACAAAGGAATTTATCTAGAAAATTATGTTTTAAGCCTTGAAGGATCTGCGGCTAAATGGATAAATCTTTCTGGAACAAGTTTTTCTCTAGCAAAAAATACATCCGTTGTAATTCCGGCACAAATAAGCATTCCTTGTGATGTTAAAGGAAACTATTCTGCAACATTCAAAGCAAAATCAACATCGCTGCTGGCTCAAGCCGAAACTTCTTTGCAACTAGAAATCGTTCCTTGTTATGACTATAGCATTGAAGCTAAAAGCTATCTCGAGTTGTGTGAAAACGAAAAAATTGTTCTACCGGTTACGCTAAAAAACTTCGGAACAGCCGACAATTTGTATAAAATAAACGTAAAGGCACCATCATGGGTAGCTCTCGATAAAAAAAGTTTGGAGGTTGCAAGCAATAAACAAGACGCTTTCAATTTAATAATCAAACCTCCATTCAACACAACCGGAGATTTCAGCATTATAATTCAAACTCTTTCTGAAAAAGGTAAAATCATGAAAGATTTGGAAATAAAACTAAAAGTTTTCTCGTGTTATGGCGTAACCCTTGAAACAGAAAAAAAGCAAGACAAAATATGTGTTGGTTTGAATAAGAGCTATGCGGCAACGATAAAAAATATTGGGAAATTCAACAACACTTTCAACATTTTGCTCGAAGCTCCTTCCTGGGCAAGCGTAACAGAAAAAACAATTACGCTAGGACCAGAAGAAACAAAAAACTTTTCTCTCGTGTTGAGCCCTGCAAAAGACGTAAAGCCAACAGATTATGCTATAATTCTGATAGCAAAAGATCCTGTAAGCGGTGTAGAATCAAAAAACAAGTTGGATATCGCAGTAATAAGTACTGAAGAATGCTACAAGCCTTCGATTTCTGCAGAAAAAGAAGAACAAGAAGTAAATAGAGACTCGAGTGCTGTTTTAATGCTTGTGCTCGAAAACAAAGGAATCGAAGAAGCAGAGTATGCTATAGAAATTTCAGGAACAGCTGTAAGCTTTTCTAGAATAAATCCTTCAACGGTAAAGCTCGAAGCAGGAAAAACTCAATCGATTTACATTTACATAGCACCTCCTATTGAGACGCCAATAGGAAATTATACTCTAAACGTTGCAGCAAGATTAAAAGATTCTACAATTGTTTCATCAAAGACAATCAAAATAAATGTGCTAAAAGAACAAGAAGTACAAGAAATTCAAGAAAATATTACAACTACAGTACCAACAATAACGCCAGAAGCTATAAAAGAAATCGAGAAAAAACCAAATATTTTCACTAGAATAATAGAATTTTTCAAAAATTTATTTAAATCAAGAGCTATTGAAGAAAAAAATATAACCAACATAACAACAAACAAACCGCCTGTTTTGAAAAAAAATATTCCAGACATAAAGCTTGAACCAGGAAAAACTTTCATACTAAACCTTTCAGAATATATCGAAGATCCAGAGCACGAACCTCTGCTTTTCGTCACGGTCAAGCCTCTAAACATAGATGTAAGAATAGAAAATGAAATTGTAACAATTCGTGCCCCGGAAGATTTCGAAGGGACAAGAGAAATAACTTTTTATGCAACAGATGGCGAAAACTTTTTGGCTAGCAACAAAATAAAGATAATAGTAACAAAATCTGAAGAAAAAACTAAAACAGAAAATGCAACAAACGTAACAGAAATTACAAACATAACGACAGGTAAAGCCATAAAAGAAAGCTTCTTCAAAGTGTATAAAAACTATATAATCGGAGCGATAGTAATTGCAATAATAATAATTATCTTGATTTCTGGACTTTATAAAAAAATTCTTAAATTTTTTGAAGAAGAAGTCCCAGAAGAAAACAAAAAAAAGAAACAATCCTAATTTTTTGTATTCGCCTTCTTTTTATCATTCTATTAACTAAAAATAAACTAACGAGAAGCTATCTGAAAACATTATCGTAGCATTACTTTAGTAATCATCTTGCTACAAAAATCAAAAAGTTTAAACTTTCAAACTCACGACTTTGGTAATTCCATCTTGCATAGAAGTTCCGTAAAGAGAAGTTGCATTGTTTATCATAACGTCGTTATGAGTAACAATAATATACTGAGATTTTTTGTCTTGTCCTATAAGATTTGATAACTTCTCGCTGTTTCTTTTATCCAAGGCAGCATCGATTTCATCGAAAATATAAAAATGATAAGGTTTGTATTTTTGAATTGCAAAAATCAAAGCAAGAGCAACGATAACTTTCTCTCCGCCAGAAAGCGTTTCTGCATCCATGTATTTCCCCTTTGCAAGTTTTATAACTATGTTTACCCCACCAGCAAAAGGATCTTCCTTGTTTTCAAGTTCAAGAAAAGCTATTCCTTTATCGCTCAGCATTGCAAAATTCTCCGAAAAGTATTTGTTGATTGCATTGAAAACTTGCATGAAAGCTTGTTTCTTCTTTTTGTCTATTTCGGCAATTACTTTCAAAATTTCTTGCTTTTCTTTTTCCAATTTTTCTACTTTCTCTTTAATTTCGTCATATTCTTTTTTGACAGTTTCATAAATTTCCAAAGCTTTCAAATTTACAGGGCCCAATTGTGAAAGCTCTTGCTCATACTTTTTAAGTTTATTTTCGATTTCTTCTCTGCTCGCTTTTATTAATTCTATTCCTTCGAATTGTTTATAGTCTTCTTTCAAAGTAAAGCTTTCAGCTTCGAGCTTTGCTTTTTCTATCTTCATCTCATTAAGCTCTTGTTCGATAAGATTTTTATGTATTTGACATTCATTAATTTCTAATTCTATATGATGATTTTTTTCTTGAAGCTTTTGCTTTTCAAGAACCAATTTGTTAAATCTTTTTTCTATTTGCTCGCGCTCTTGTTCTTTGCTTTTTAGCTTCTTGATTTCTTGATCGATTTTTTTTGTTAGCTCTTCAAGCTTCGCTTCTAGCTCTAATTTGTCGTGTTGTGCTTGTTTAATGTTCCTTTCACATTGTTCCAATTCTCTATTCTTCAAAGCCAATTCTGTCTCGAAATCGCGTTCTATGTAGAGTTGCAATGGTTTGTTCAATTTCAGTTTTAGCAAATCTTCTTTCAGCTTTTCTATCTTGCTTGTATACTCCGCATGTCTCTTTACAAGTTTTTCATTTTCAAAAAAAGACAATTCCTTTTTGTATTCAAAAATTTCTTTTCTTAAAGCATCGCATTCTTTCTCCAAAGCTTTTTGTTTTTCTTTTTCTACATCGAGTTGCTTCCTTTTAAGATCAAAAATTTTCTTTTTTTCATAGAAAGAAATAAGCCTTTGTTCTTTTTCCATAAATTCTTCAAGTTCCTTGGCGAGCTTTTCTATTTCTTTCTCTATTTTTTCCTTGCTTATTTTCTTGTTTTCAATTTCTTTTTCAATAATTTTTATAGTTTCCCAAATATCTTTGGCTAGCTTTTCACGATACTCTTTTGTTATTTTTTGCTTGCATTTCGGGCACTGCTCTAGCCTGAAAATTTCCTCAACATCTTTTTTATGAATTTCTTTTTTTGTCAAAAGTTTTGTCAACTCTTGTTCTATTTCTTCAACTCTTTTTTTCGATTCCTCCAACAAAATTTGATGTTGAGCTTTTTTATTTTTAATCTCGTTCTCGTCGATTTCTTCTTTGAAACTTTTCTCAAAAGAAAGAATCTCTTTTTCCAATTCCTCGATTTGTCCTTGCAAAATGTTTTTTTGTTTTTCTT
>JAWANM010000014.1:0-16654 GCA_038895375.1 Candidatus Pacearchaeota archaeon
CTCCTTCAAGACCATAATCTTGCATCGCAATTCTATAGACATTCCAAACGTATTGCCCGCAGTTTGACCACGTTTTTTCCGCCGTATTTAAATACTCTGCAGCTCGCAACAACTTTTCAGCTTCTTCGATGCAAGCGCCAGTAATTTTTACTTCACCGATTTTAACTCCAGCTTGGATTTCTCTGTGGATTTCTTTGCGTATTCTGACAACATTTTCTAGCCATTTTGGACATCCTGGTTTGCCGTTTTCTTCAGTGCAATAACAATGCTTAAACAGCTTTGGATTATATTCGCCATTTACAAAACAAACTATCTGTTCAGGAGTCTTTTGAGGAGTCTTTTTCTCGATATATTCTTTTCTAATACTTTCATAAAAATCTTTTATGCTTTCTGTATGATTATCATATTTTTTGTAATTTCCTTTTCTATCTCTAATTCCGAACAGGTTGTTGTTTTCTTTTGCAAGTTTGCTTCTGCTCCAATTACTTTCATGGGCTGCTACAGCAATTGCAAAAGCAGGATCTATTTTGTATTGAATGCCGTAATCGTAAAACCATTTAGCATAATCCTTGTATTTGGTTTTGAAAGGAGAATCGTTTGGAGCCTTGCTTAAATAATTTTCGATTTGTTCTTGCTTTATGTTATAGCCTTGTTTTTGCATTTCCTTTAAATCTACAGTTCCTTTTGCAAGTTCTTCGATTGCTTCGATGCTTGGCGCTTCAAACAGCTTTACCTCTTTTAAAATGTTTTGGCATTCTTCATATTCTACAGTTCCTATTAAAGGAAGTTTCAGTTTGTTTTTTTGTATTAGCTCTTTATTTGCATTTTCTATCTCTTTGAGAATGTCTTGCGTAAAAAAGCAAAAAGGATTTACTCTTTCTTTTTCTTCTAGCTTATCGTCGCTCGATATGTAGATAGACGCGATTGCGCTAAGGGATATATCTGCAATTTTTTCTCCTTTGCCAACAACCGAGTCTTGGCTGACATATACTTTAGGACCCGTAAATAGTTCAAATTTTCTTACATTTTGGTATTCAACATAAAGATTAGTACCGCATTTTATAACATATATATCTGGGCCAGTCGGCAAACCTAGAACTTTCTGTCTCTTAATTTTAATAACGTAGGCATTATCACATGTAGAATAAAGTACATTTCCTATAAGCTTAACTTCTTTCCTTTTTTCATCATACTCGTATATTTTGTAAGAATCTGTAAACCATTGGTCGAATTGCTTTTTTTCCATTTTTTCTTCTAGTTTTTCTTTTGCTATGCAACAAACTTCTTCACGGTGCCATTTAGCATCTATGAGCTCCTCTTTCGGGATTTCTTCATAACCTTCTGGACATTTGCCATTAACAGGACTTATCCACTTGCCGCCAAGATCTTCGCAAAATTGTTTTCTAGCTATGCCGAATTCCCAAATTTCTAGCATGCCTATTAAGCGAGCTCTCAGGTCGAGAAGCTCTGCAAGTCTATATTCGGCTCTTGCTTTCAGGTCTACATGATAGGCTTTTTCTATTATTTCATGGATTTTTGTTATGTTGCTTTCGATTTCGTTTTCTATCTGCTCGATTTTTGGTCTCATTTCTTTCTTTTTTTCATCAATCTTTTTGTTTCTTTCTTCTAGCGGGAGCTTCCAGAAATTTTCATCTTCAATTCCTTTTAGTTCATTCCAGAGTTGGTTGAACTTTTCCCTTAACATAACAATGTTGTTTTCGATTGGCGTAAGATTTCCTATTGTTTGCTCTCTTGTAGCAAGCCCGAGTCTATTCATAGCATCGTTATAATCTTGTTGTTTTGCATAATCAATTACATCCGTTCTTATTTTTAAGTCAGAAATCGAATCGTTTACGGATTGCATATCTAGCCAGCATCCTATTTCAGGATTGTCGCAATAGCCTACTCTCTCATACCTGTTTTCATTTGTTCCTTCATCTGGATCGCGGCTTGAGCATATTCTTAGTATGCCTCTTTTGTATAAAGCAGGCGATATTCCCTCTTGGAGCATTTGCTGCAAGTTGAGCGTCGCAACAGGAATTATACTTGGAGTTCCAGAAATGCAATCTTTTGTCGTCTTTATTTCTTTTTTAATTTGATCTTTCAAATATAGGTTTTGTAGTTCCTCTACAGCAAAGCTCGAGCTGACTGTTGCGAAATCGCAGTGGTCTTTGCCGTTTATTCTGACACAAATCTCTCTATAGCCAGAAGGTGCGAAAAAGTCCGGTGTTTGGTCTAGCAATTGATTTGCAGGCAGATAGCCTGTTGCAGGAGGTGGTAAGAAATATTGTTCTGGCACTTCATAATAGCCTCCTTTTGGAGGACTTCTCAAGTAAACTGAATAATAAATTCCTGTATCGCCGGCTTTTATTATGTAATGAACTTTATAGTGAGATTCTGGTGTCACAGCATTTGGAGTTTCTTGCATTGTAGCCCAGAAAAAAGGAAATTTTTCTGGCTTTGCAATTTCTTCAAGAAACTTGCCTGGCGAAGGATAAACAATCGAAATGAATTTCTTGCATACTTCGGTACCTATTTGCTTTGTGGATCTTTCTTTGAAGGCTTGTATTGTTTTTGGAGCGTAAACTTGTGTAAAATAATCCAGGGACTGAATCATGTTTTTCCAAGATTCTGGAAATGCAGCATATTCACCGCCGCCTCTAAGCGGTTCTGTAAGAGCAGGAATACCATGCTTTAGCAAAGGCCCGACGTGATACCATAAAAATTCGCAAAGATAAGCGCTGTGAAGCTCGTCGCATATTCCTATTGTCTTCCCGGTAGCGAGTTTTTCTTGTAAGCAATCTCTATAAGCTTTGAGCAATCCTGTGAGAGAATCGAGACCATTGTACAAGCCTGTTAAGCATATCGGCATTAAAACGCCTCTCCCTTCGTCGAAATTTGGCAAGCATAAAAGCAATGAACCAATAATGCCTTCTGCAATCACATTTTCTGTAGGATAACGACCTCCGAAATTGCACCTCGAAGCAGGACATATCACGGGATCGCATAAATTATAAAGCAAATGACAATCTCGTGGCGACATGAAGTCTTCACACTCCAAGCTCGGCACAGGCGTCGGAGGTTTTCCTAGCCTATAAGAACCGCATTTTCCAGTGTTAATAACTTTCTTACCTTTGTCATACTCTTGCTTAGCATTTCTCATGCATTCTTTTGCCCTTTCTATTAAATCTTTCGAGCCTGTCGAATCAAAAGGAGGAATTATAATTTCAGCACCGGTTACTAAAGAAATCAATCTACAACATTTTGCATCATCTCCTATAGGTCCTTTGTTGAAATCAAAATCTACTTCTCCGTTAGGACCAACATTACAAATCCAGAAAGTATTTATGTCACCTGTTTGTTTGTATGCTACTAGCTCGCCTTCTAGGCCTGTATAGCTTTGAGTTGCGATATACCAGCCAGATTGTGGAATTATAGGCATTAAAGCTATCATCCCTTCATAATAGCCAGTTCCCCAGAATTTTATTTCAGGATCTTTTATGCGATTATTGCCACAAGCTCTAGGATCTATAGGAACTATTATTGTATTTTTAATCCCCAATTCTTCTGGAGTATACTTTATGTCGCATTCTAGTTTTTTTTCTCTGAAAGCATAACCTTTTATAATCAAATAAGTGTTGTCTCCTCTGTCCTCGAGCAATAACAAAGTTTCTCCTTGACGAGTTATTCCGACAGTGTAATAATAAAGCTGATCCGAAGGACATGCCGAATTGTTTGCTATTTCGCTTATGTTTGCTCTATATACCGGCATTTCTCTTAAAGATAACTCTGTAAGCGATACAGAAGCATAAGGCGAACGAAGAGCCTCTATTTTAGGAAAGGCTTCAGAAAGTTCTTTTCTTGAAGGCAATTCTGCAGTTTCTTTTAGCGGTGAGAGAAAAGCAAATAGCCTTGTTTCGGATTGCTCACATATTGCAGAGCTTAAAGTGTCACTTGCCTTTTTTTTACATTCTTTGAACAAGTATAGCTCAACAACGATGTCGTTTAGTTGATCTCTATAGAGCTTGCCGTTCTCGTAAAGGCTTTTTATTTTTTCCGCTATTTTTCTTACAGAAATTTTTTCTGGCTTTTTTAATACGCAGCATTTTTTTCCTTCTTGATGATTGGTAGCTTCGTATTCTATTTCTCCTTCTTCACATTTTTCTTTCCATTGTCCTCCTGCTTGAGCGCAATCTATTTTTTCTCCTATTTCTAGATCTTTGAGTTCTTCCGGAAAGTTTTTCTCGGCAGCTTCCATGAATTTGTCTTCATTAATGAATTGTGTCAAGCCGAACAAGCCGCCTTTGCTTACAACATCCTTTTCTTTTTTTACTTTTGAGATGTATTCGTTTGTTTTTTTAACGGCCTCTTTATACATTTCAATATCTTTTTCAATATCTTTTTCTTTCAGCTTGTAACAAGTAGAAATAGGAATGTCGAATCTTCCTGGGAAATGCTCTGCTATAAGTTTCATCCTATTGTCTTTTTTCTCACACCATATTTTCCATTTTTCCATAACTTTTCTTCTTGCGAAGCTCTCGCCCGATAAGCCTGTTACGAAGTTTTTTAGCCATAAGGCTGTTCCTCCGATAAAACAAGCCTTTTTCCATGCAGTCACTATTTTTCCCATGTTGTTCGTTAAGCTTTCCAATTTGTTGATCGTTTTGTTCAAGTTTGTTACTAGAGATTTTATTTTTTCAGGACTCAATTGAATTAGTCTTTTTTCTATTCCTATCGCGATAGAAAAATTCGCTTCTGTTACGCGATTCGACTCGAACGGCAGCACGACAACGGTTGCTTCTAGGTTTACTGTTGTTGAAAGCAATTCGACTTTTGTGCTATTCAAGAAAATCCAGTTTCCTTTTGCAAGAGTTTCCTTTCTACCTCCTATTTCCTGAAACTCGACGCTATCTTCCTCGATTTTTGTTATGTACCAATTGTCATCTATGAAATCGCTTTCCGTTAAGTCTTTTTCAGAACCATTGATCTTGAGGTGAGCCACAAGGGTATTGAGACCCGGTCTTTCTACAGCAAGCAATTGTACAAAAAAGTTGTCTCCTTGCGGTGTAGTTAAGATCGTAGTAGTTTTTCCTCCAGCGCCTACAATTTTTGCAAGATCTGCTCTTGCTGCATCGACTTCTCTCAGAACATTGAAGTTATCGGAATCGCTGTACTTGTCTATAATTTTTAGCAAAATTTCTTTTTGCTTTTCTCTTTTATCGAAGAAAGCGGCAAGCTCTGCAGCTTTTCTCAAAGAAAGAATTCCATAATTGCCTTCGGGATTTTCTATTGAACTGTAAGCATGAGCAACCTCTGTGTATTGCTTGATTGCTTCCTCGAATGCTTTTTCTACTTCTCTCGAGTAAGTTGGATCGGTATAGCCCGTAGCTTTGATAAGCCTTATATTACGGCTTTCAAATGTTTTTTGTTCTCCTTTTCTTATTTTGTGAAAATCGCCGATCAAATCTTTCAAATCGTTTTTTCTTTGGAGTATTTCATTCCTAATTTCAGGCCCCGTTTTTTCAAAAATGCTTTTCCCTGCTTCCTTTAGACTTCTGTCGATTTCGTAAAGCACGGTCGAAATAGTTTCACGTGTGTTTTCTCTCAATTGTGTTTTGCCTTCATACAATATTACAAAATCTTCTGCTCTTACATTTCCATTCTCTTTTTCATATGTTCTGCCTATGAGGCCTACATAAAGGTATTTGTCATTAATTTTAATTTCATCGCCTATAGAATATGTTTTGCTTTCTTTTTCTATCATCAATTCTGCCTGTGCTTCTGCAATGCTTAGAGTTTCTGTTTTGCCGAAACATTTTATTTCTACTTTTCCTGCATAAGAAAAGCGAGATGGCAATATTTCCGATACTTTACATCCAGAGTCGAGAATCTCATCGTTTTGGCTTAGGAGCAATTCATTGCCATTCACGAGCAGTCTTGCACGTGCTTCTGGCTTGGAAATTTTTTCTAGCTGAATCGAAGGACCGGCATCACAATAAAAATAAGGCAACTTGATTTCTTTTGTTTTTTCACCTTCTGCTAAAATTCCTTGAAAAATTGGCTTGGCCGTTGGCGAAACGTATAGAGCAATTTCAGCTCTGCTTGTTCCTTCGAGTTTCATCAGTCTTAAAAAACCGCGACCATTCCAGAAGCCATACTTTTTGTATTCTTTTCTCCATTCTTCATCGCTCATCTTTCTGAGAACAAGTTTGTGCTCGGAAATGCCGAATGTTTTTGCGACATCGTAAGTAATTCTTGTTGTTAAATTTGCCATAACTTTTGATGGCATCTTTGCTTCGACAGGTTGTTTCTTTATACGAATCATTAAGTGGCCTATGTTGTTCATCGAAGGAAATCCTTCTAGTTCTTTTGCTTCTTTTCCTCTTCCATAGTCATAATAAGAAAAAGCAGCTCTTGCTGGAAAAAAGGCAATGTCCAGTATCTCCGGAGATTTGTTTTCAGCGCTTAGCTCTATTTTTTTGATGTAAGGAACCTGGATTAGAGGATTTATTTTGATTGCAGTAAGTCTACAAAACACAGGAACGTCTTGTTCCTCGAGAATATCGCTTCTTACGACAGCCGGCTCGCAAGACTCGGGAGTCGTCATAACGATGAAGTCCATTCCGCTTTTGTTGCAATATTCTTGTTGCCATGGCATTATCGCGGTAGGGTCTCTGCCGTAATCGGGAAAGAAATAAGCGGGCAATGGGGCCTCGCCTAGGACCTCGCTTGATGTTTGCGTTTGTGTTTGTTGATTTTGCTCTTGCGCTTTACTAAAATTTAAAAAACTGAAAGTTAGAAAAATTGCTAGCAAAACTGCAATCAAAATTTTTTCTATTTTTTTCATTTTCCTCAACATTTTATTTTAAAGTTATTCTCAGCTCGGCAGCCTCGAGCATTTCATAAGTTTTTGCGAGATCTTCGATAGTTGTAGGAACGTTGAATTTTTCTCCTTCTATTTTGAGCTTTTTTGCTCTGCTCAATTCTTGAGCAGTAAATCGAACAGATTTTGAGCCTCCGCCAAAAACAACTTCTGTTGTGACTTGCTCTGGGATTTCAAGTTCGAAACATTCTTTTCTAGGAACAAAAGGCAAACCATAACCGCCGGAAGGAATTGTGATGCATTTTTCTCCTTTTTGTGCCTCAAACCTGAGATTTGCTTCTTTGAACAATTGTAACGTAATGTTATAATCCTTTGCAGCAAGTCTTACTTTTTTTTGTTCTGGATAAAAGACACTAAATTTTTTGTTTTCTGTTTCAAAATTTACGATTGCTCTTTCATTAACTTGAAGTTCGATTTCGAGCTCTATTTCGTAGTTTTTTTCAAGAAAAACATTCTCTATAAAAGGCTCGTTGCTCGAAAGCAAGATGTAAGCATCTTCAAAACCGTCTGCTTTTGCTATAAGCATTCCATTGAGGCATTCTGGAAATTTTGCTGTAAGTCTTGCTTTTCCTTGCTCGATGCTTGTTTTGCCGATGTTGCAGATTTGATTGAGACATTTGAAATAGATTTCTGCTTCTACCGGCTTTAAGTCTTGGCTGTAAGTAAATACAGTCGCTGTCTGTGCTTTATTGTTGCATATTTCAAAAATAGCAACTGGTGATTCTTCTGTTTCCGCCTGTCTTGCTTTATTTTTATCTATCACAACTATCAATGGGAATTGGAAAATTTCATCATTGCGAGAGACTTGAACGAGAACAGGAAAGGAAAGATCATAAACGAAATGATAAGCAACGTAACATAAGCCAAGAGCTCCGAGTCCTGCTTGAGTGCCTACAGGATATGCTTTTAGCATACCATCCTCAGAAGGCCATACTTCTAGTTTTGTTGGCCATGCTTTTGAATAAAGCAAGTTGACCTGATTTTTTACATCAACATCCGTAATAAAATAGTTGTTTTCTTTTGTTTTAAGCCTGTAGTAGTTCCCCTTGAATTTTAGCATAGGGATATTTACTTCTAGAGCTTCTTTTATATCTTGAAAGACTTGTTGTTTTGGCCATGTTTTTTGAATGCAACTTAGTTCGAATCTTGTCGTAGGAGCATAAAGATTGAGAATATCGATACTATAATTTTCGAGAAACAAAGAAGTATTTTCTGCTTCAAAAATTTTTATAGCATCTTTGTAAAGACTGTAAAAATTTGTTTTTACGTTTGTTTTGTGCTTGTCTATTGTCGCTATAGTTTCAAGCTTTTTTATTTGCATCGGTAAAAAAATTTCTATGCTTATAAAAGAATCATACATTTTTGTTGTTACTTTGGGCTTTTCTTTGAAAATAATTTCTGTGTTTGCAATTTCTGGTTTGCATTCGTCGATCTCTTTTTCGAGCCATAGAGCAATTTGCTCTTCGATTTGTTCTTTACTCGGAACTTGCCATTTTGCTATGTTGTTCCCTGAAATATAAAACCAATAAGGAATTTGGAGGCCTAGAAAGAAAAAATAATTTGAAAAAGGGGCAAAGTCAGAGCCCGATTCGAAAGCTGGCAAATAAATCCAGCCTCCTTGTAGGCCAGCAGTTTTTAAAGCTTCTTGTGTCTTGCTATTTACACACTCGAGAAACTTTGTTTCGGCCTCTTGAAGCTCTGGCATTTTTGCTTTTGGAATTTTGAAAACAAAAAAACTAAGAAGCAAGGCTGCTACGATGACTATTGCAAGGATTATAAAAAAAGTTATTTGCGCTTTTTTATTAACCTCAAACATTTTCCTCTTTTTTCATAGCTATTAAAAAATTTTTGCTATATAAATCTTGTGAAAATATTTTTAAAGTCACGAGTCTATAGGCGTTCATGAGAAAAATTTTGGAAACTCTTTTGCTTGGTGTTTTTCTTTTTTCAGGATGCAAGGATGAGTGCGTTGATTTGATAAAGATGCAACACAAGACTGTAAGAGAAAAATTATAAACTTTTTCTTTCAACACTTACAGAATCGCAGAAAGAGCAGTATTCCAATGTGATAAGCTATGGTTTTTTTATGCAATTAAGACCTATTCGTTTGAAGAAAGTAGTTAGCAAGGAAAAGTATGACGATAGAATGAAAATAAGGACTATAGAGATTGACGAGGAAGGACAAGAATTCGGGAAAGTTTATTTGTTCGAGAAAGAAGACGGCAAATGGAGAATTTCTTACTTTCAGCTAGAATAGTTTTGTTTTTTTGTTTTTTCTTTTATTCAAAGAATGGCAAGAATGGGCCTGCTCGGATTCGAACCGAGGATCTTTCGCACGTCAAGCGAACGTCGTAGCCACTAGACCACAGGCCCAAATTCAATGAAGAAACAAGGTTTTTTATTCTTTTTGTTTTTAGCAAAACTTCAGCCAAAAATAAAACCAATACCGCTGGATGTAGCAGATTCTTGCTCTTCTATTCTGTTTTTAATTTTTTCCGCCTCTTCTCCTTCAAGTCTTTTGGCTCCTGCTTTAAGAAGCAAATTTTCGTTTTTTGCAAAAAAATCTTCTGTTCCTTTTATGTATAAGAAAGTCGAGTCTCCAGCAAGGCCCAAACTTTTCGCATCCCTTAACAGTATTTCTTGTTTTTTGAATTCATTTACGTGCCAGGCTTTTGCTTTCTCGAGTTGGCCTTTGCCTTGTTCTTTTTCGATTTCGACATCAAGCTCTTCTGCTGCTTGGTCTGGCATTTCTATCAATTTCTTAACTTCTTGAAGCTTGGCTTTTGGTATTTCATAAACTTTTATCATTTTTATTTTCAAGCAAATACGTTTTTTAAATTTTTTTAGCAAAAGAAGAGAAGAGCCTCTGGCCGGATTCGAACCGGCGACCTACTGCTTGCTTGCTCAACTACAAGGTTCGGCAAACTTTTTCAGCCGCTCTGCCGCTGAGCTACAGAGGCTGAAATAATAAAAAAGAAGGATTTAAAAAACTTAACTCTTTATTTTAAATATAGCCCCATAGTCTAGCGGTCAAGGATACAAGGCTTTGGATGCTCGCAGAAGAAACCTTGTGACCCAGGTTCGAATCCTGGTGGGGCTATTTTCTTTTTTCGAAATCTTTAAATAGAGATAAGTTATAAGAGCAAAAATGGCAACACTATACGGACACGGACGTGGCAAAGCAGGAAGTCATGCACCGAAGCAAGAGAAGCCTTATTGGGTAAGCATGAAACCTGAAGAAGTCGAGGAACTTATTGTTTCTCTAGCTAAACAAGGTTTTTCTACATCGAAAATAGGTTTTATTCTTCGAGACACTTATGGAATTCCCAGTGTTAAGAGCATTACAGGAAAGAAGATTAAAAAAATACTTAGTGAAAGAGGAATCAAAGTAGAAAAAGAAGATTTGAACGCTTTACTCGAGAAAGAAAAAAGATTGAAAAAACATTTGGAAAAGAATAAGCATGACATGACAGCAAAAAGAGGCTTGCAGTTAACACAAGCAAAGATAAGAAGATTGGAAAAATATTATGCTAAGCGTGCCAAGCAAGAGACAAATTAATTTTTTAAAATGAATTTAAAAGAGGCTGTTTTGCGCTTCCAAGAGGTGTTGGAAAAAGATGGCTTGATTCGTGTTATAACTCATATAGATACAGATGGCTTGACTTCTGCTGCAATTTTGATCCATGCTTTGAAAAAATTAGATCAACAATTTTTAGTTACAAGTATTAAACAGCTTGAAACTAGTTATGTTAAAAAATTGTATGAAGAAGCAAAGAACAAGAATTGGAAAGCTATTTTTTTTCTCGATCTTGGTTCTAGCATGTTGACAGAGCTTTGCAAGTTTGCGAATCATACTAAAGTAGTAGTTTTGGATCATCATGAGCTTCAAGAAAAATTTATTATCGGTAAAGCTCTTGAAAATTTGCAGCATGAGAACTTTATTTTTGTCAATCCTTTGACAAACAACGATGAAATCGTGAGTGCTTCTTGTGTTACTTATCAATTTGTTAAAGAACTCGATTCAAGCAATGAAGAACTGGCGCAGCTTGCTGTTCTCGGTATGATAGGCGATACTTTAGATAAAGTGATTAATAAAACGAGCAGTACGGTTATCGAAGATGCGAAAAAGTATGGGATGCATATAAAAAGAGGACTGACTATATTGCCTACGACTCGCGCTCTTCATAAAGCGCTCGAGCTTTCTTCTAGCATATTCATTCCTGGAGTTACGGGCTCTGCAGAAGGTGCGATAACTTTTTTACGTGAACTTGGAATAGAAATAAAGAACAAAACAGATGGCAGTTATAAGACTTTACTCGATTTATCGAAAGAAGAACTTTCACGGCTGATTACAGGAATTACGCTTAGAGTGAATGCAGAAGAAGATCTTGTTGGCAATATATACTTACTAAAACTTTTCAACAGACTTTATGATGCAAGAGAGGTTAGCGCAATGATAAACGCCTGCGGTAGACTTGGTCATGCTTCCTTGGCTCTTGCTTTTTTACTAAATTCAGAAACAGCAAAGGAAAAAGTGGAAAGAATTTATGCAGAATATAGACATCATCTAGTTAATGCTCTTAATTTTGTTTTTTCTGCAAGAAAAATAGAAAGCCAGGGATATGTAATTGTGAATGCTAGAGATGAAATAAAAGATACTTTAATAGGAAGCGTTATGAGTATTCTTGCACATTCTTGTGTTTATCCTCATGGAACCGTGCTTATAGGAATGGCAAATCAAGATAATAAGATAAAAGTATCTGCAAGGATTTCTGGAAAAAATACAAATTCTATAAATCTTTACAAACTTTTGGATACTATTGTAAAACATATTGGAGGCGAATGTGGCGGTCATGCAGATGCTGCTGGTGCTTTAATTCCAAAAAATAAAGAACAAGAATTCATAGCCTTGCTCAAGCAAGCTTTGCAAATAGAAGAAATCAAAATAAAAATTTGATTGCAGCAATCTTGGTAACACAAAATTTTAAAAGCATACTCTTTTTTATTTTGAAATGACGAAGGAAATTATTATTACAAAAAGCAAATTCGTTCGTGTAAGATGCCCTAAATGCGATAACGAGCAAGTCATATTTGGAAAAGCAACGACAATAGTAAGGTGCTTGAAATGTAAAACACAATTGACAAAGCCTACTGGCGGCAAGGCAAAAATAAGAGCCAAAGTATTAGAAGTTTTAAAATGACAAAAGAATTTCCCGAAATGAATGAGGTAGTTTTGGGAACTGTCGATAGAATTATAGGTACGAGTGTTTTTGTCAAGCTGAAAGACTACTCGCTAGAAGGCGTTATTATTTTTTCAGAAGTCGCCCCTGGAAGAATAAGAAATATAAGAGATTATGTAATGCCTGGCCAAAAGATAGCAGTGAAAGTTTTAAGAGTAGACAAAGCTAAAAAGCATGTAGATTTGTCTTTGAGAAGAGTTTCTGCTCAAGAAAAAAAGCAAGCTTTCGAATTGGAAAAAAGAGAAAAAGAGCTTTCAATTGTTTTGGAGCTTGTTGTAAAAGATAAAACCAAGCGAGAAAAAACGATCAAGAGTATTAAAGAATTTGGAATAGTTAATTTTTTGAATGAGGTTTTGAAAAGAGAAACCAATGCTTTGAAGTTGCTGGTTCAATTTGGTTTGAACGAGCAAGAGGCACAGGAGTTTGTTAGAAAAATTAAGGAAAAGACAAAAGCAAAAAAAGTTTCTGTAAAAGTAAAAATAAGTTTGAGATGCTATGAGATGGACGGCGTAGATAGAATCAAGAAAGTACTTGATTTGAAAGAAGGAAAAATAAATTATGTAGGCGCTCCTTACTATGTGCTGAGTGTTGAAGATTCTGATTATAAAGCGGCAAACAAAAGAATAGAAGCTTTGCTTCAAGAAATAGAGAAAAGAGCCAAGCAACAGTCTTGTGAAATAGAAATTTTAAGAAATAAATAAAATGAAATGCAGTAGCTGTGGTGAAGAAATTCTAGAAGAAAGCGTTGCGTTTAGATGTCCGAGATGTAAAAGAGTTATTGCAAGATGCGGAAAATGCAGAAAATTGAATGTCAAGTATAAATGCGAATGTGGTTTCGAGGGCCCTTAAAATGGCTATCGCTGCTTTAAAAATAAAAATTTTGCCAGATTCGCCAGAAGCGGATTTGAAAATTTTAGAAGAAAAAGCAAAAGAGATAGTGGAAAAATTTGAAAATGCAAAGCTTCATAAAACAGAGCAGGAAGAGATAGCTTTTGGACTGAAAGCTTTGATTTTAACAATCGCATGGCCAGAACATTTGGAGCAATACTTGCTTGAAGAAAAATTAAAAACTTTAAAGCACGTAGATTCTGTAGAGGTTATAGACTTTAGAAGAGCTGTCGGTTAATTCTTTAGCCAATTTTTTTATTATTTATTCTAACGCATAACAAAAGTTTTTAGAAATTTTTAATCTCGAATTTTTGCATGAGATTATCTTTAACAATTTTTTACGATTTTAAAAAATAGGATTCTTAGACGCTTTAAGAGTTCTTATGCATATAAAAGTTTGGGTAGGTTTATAAATTCATTTTTCTTATTGTTTGTGATGTTGCCGAAAGAACAAGTCGAAAATATAAGAAAACAAATTCTCGAGCAGCTCGACAAATTGCCTGCAGATCAGGTTGATGAGCTTAAAAAACAAATCGAAAAAGCCGATGCCGAAGAGCTTGAGGCTTTTATAAAGCAAGTGCAGCAAGCACAACGCATTCAGGGCGAGTGTATTTTTTGTAAAATTGTTAGAGGCGAGCTAGAAACTATAAAGATTTTTGAGGACAAAGAAATTTTATGCGTTCTCGATATAGCTCCTGCATCAAAAGGGCATGCGCTTGTTATGCCGAAAGAACATGTACAATTTATTCAAGATTTGAAGCCAGAATTGCTGAACAAAATAATGACTTTTGTTAAGTTGCTTTCGCCGATACTTGTTCGAGTTTTGAATGCAAAAGCATTGAGCATTTATATTCCACAAGGCCAGCTTGCAGGGCAACAGGTTCCGCATTTCTTTATAAATTTAATTCCAAGATACGAGAAAGATAAAGTGGTTATAGAATGGGAAAGGAAAAGAGAAACCAAAGAAGAGCTAGAGAAGGTTGCAGAAATAATAAGAAAAACCGCAAGCGCGGAAGTTGTTAAACAACTCGAGCATGAGAAAGAAAAACTTTTGAAGCACGAAAAAATTAGGCAAACAACAGAAGCCGAGAAAATTTTCAAACAAGTAAAAAGAAGAAGAGTTTGAAAAGCTTTTGAGACTGTTATGCGATTAGCAGCAATAATAAGTTTCCTAAAAACAAGCTTGTAAGTAATGCAAGAAGAAAAACAGGAACGAAAGGGATTCCATCTTGGATGAGAACTTTTTTGTTTGCTTTTTTTATTTCTTGAATATCCTTTTTTGTTAATCCATCTACACTTGGTTTTATTATTTTATTTTTTATTTTAACTTCTTTAGCTAGCCAGTCTCCTTCTGCTAATTCGTGCCAGGACTTTAATTTTAACATTAATCGTTCGGATGCTTTAACGAAAGAAAAAAGATATGGCAAAACAGCAAGAATTAAAGCTAAAATTACCAAGTTGTATACTTTTGTTGCTATAGCAAGAAGAAAAGAAAATAAAGCTAAAGCAAAGTAGAAAATTTTATACTTTCTATAATTTTTTTCTATTTTTTTGTAAGCATAAGAAAATTTTTTTCTGTTTTTTAGCGCAAGAATTGTTGAAAACAAAAGGCCATAAATCGATCCTAAGAAGAGCAAGTTAATCATGAAAACAAGCAAGAAAGGCTCAAAGCCAAGAATTAGAGTTTTTGTTGCAAAAGATGGTCTTGAGCTAAAACAGGCACTTAGAGCTATTAGAAGCTTTGCATCGCCGCCGCCGAAAATTCTTGAATAATAAAATGCAAAAGCGATTAAAGTAAAGATACCAAGGCCAAGCAGAGCATAAAGAAAGTAATAATAATTTGATGATAGCAAAGAGGCCATTAATTTTATTGCAAGCGCTATAGCGATTAAAGAAAAGGAAAGCCAGTCGGCTACTTCTCTTTTTTTTATGTCTGTTATGCATGCTGCAACGAGCCAAATTGTTGCAATTACACTTACAATTATGTCGGCAATTTGTAGCATTTCATCCTTTTTTGAAAGGCCTGCCTTTTCTGTATGGCATTGCTTTCCTCTTTTTTTTCAATGCTTTTTTCGATTTCCTTTGTTGTGGAAATGCATATTCCATATTTGCTATACTTTTTCAAGTTAAAAAAACTTTTCTTCTTTAGAAACTTTTATATAGCTTTGAAGTTTTGCTTATAAAAAGAGGAAAATGTTTCCTTTTATTACTTTGATTGGATATGCTACAAAAAGTCCTTATTATTGGGGCATGGATCCTATTTTTATTTTAGTTATTCTTGCAATAATTTTTGGAGTTATTGGAGCAAGTCTTGGCGCTTCTGCGTTTAGAAAAAAGTTTGAAACACTTAGCATAAAAGAAGCCTTGAAGCCTGCTCTTGCCGCAGGCGTAATGGGAGCAATTCTCGGTTTGGTTGTTGCTTTGCTTTTAAGTATCTATCCTATTGTCAAATTTGGTTTTACAGGACTTTTTTCTGGTTTTTTCTTTTTTCTTGTTTTTACTGTCGGAGGCTTTGCCGGCTTTTTTTTGATTGGCTTTTTGTATTATTGGTGTCCTTTGCCGCCCTGGGTTAAAGGAGGCATCGTCGGTTGTGCTGTAGGAATCGGAATAGCTTTTGTTTTGTGGACTCTTTTTGTAGCCTCGACAGGCCCTTTCGGAACTTATGCTAGTTTTGCTTTGGCACCTGTAAGAGAAAAAGTTTCTAGTTTTTTTGCAGAGCTAGGAAAGTTCAAACATTGTTTTTATGCAGATCCTAGATGTCCTTTCTTTGTGCAGTGGGACGAACCAGAAAGACAAAGTCATGAGGAGCTATTGAATATAGAAGTAGAATTTTCTGATGAAAGAATTTTGCAAAACAAAATAAATTTGCTTGTTTCGCTTAGTGTTAAAAATAAAGAGCTTACAGAATTGAGACTTAAGCCAAAATGCTATCTAGGAAAGAAAAAAGAGAGAGAGCTCGAGGTAAGAAATCTTGGAAAGTATGCTTTTGGCGACGAATTTGCTTTTCCTTTGAGCAGCGAAGAAATGCATACAAGTTTTAGATGCTACGGAGAGCTTTCTGAAACTGCGAGGCCTGTAGAGGCGTATCATGTCGTTGTTGTACTCGAGAGGCCTGTAAGCTTGAGGGCTACATGGCCAATCTATATCGGCTCTGAGCCGCATATGGGACGTGCAAGAACAATTATGCCTTTCAATGCTCCTTACTCTGTTGCCTTGGTTTCAGATAGCGATATGCCTTATGAGGAAGGCAAGGAATATGATTTTTCAATTGTTTTGAAAAGACTTGACGAAAAGACAGAACTGAAGCTATTGAGACAAATTAGAGTTTCATTTCCGGAAGCAATTTTGGCAGAATGCGAGCACTTTCAAGTAAGCGGCTATTCTTTAGAGCTTTTGAATGTTCCTGCCGATCTGCTTAAGAATGTAACTTATTATAGCAAGGGAGAAGAAAAATACAGCTTTCCTTGCTCTTTGTATGTTGCTAGCGCACCAAAGCAGGCTGTACTTGCTCCTGTAGAGGTTGAAGCGAGCTACGATGTTGTTTCAGAATACTCCACGCAAGTTTTGAAGTCGCCCGGTTGAACAAAAAATTTAAAGCTTAAAAAATCAAAAAATTAATGGAAAATTTTAAAATGAAAATAAA
>JAWANM010000015.1:0-16587 GCA_038895375.1 Candidatus Pacearchaeota archaeon
TGTTGCATTACTAATATAGATTATAATTTTGTCTTGAAAGACTTGGATGTTGCTTTCATTAATTTTATCCGATGGGCTTGGTTTTTCTAAAAGAAATGAGGAACTTGAGAGAGCTCTTTCGCTATGGACGAAAGTAGAAAAAAATAAAAATAAAAGCGATGCCAAAATAAAAAACATGATTAGAGTTGTTTTCATTTTCTAATTTTTGTCGAAACTTTAAAATAATAACAAAATAAAGAAAAGGTATTTAAAAATTTTTCCCTCAAAAGTTAGGACAACTAAGGGGTAAAATCAAGGAAATTTGCCGAAAACCCCCCATTCTAGCAAAAGCAGAATTATATCGATAATGAAAAGAACAACTATTGCTGTTTCTAGTATGATCATTCTTTTTGTTTGAAGTCTCTCCCAGCTTTGCGTATAAAGAGTTTCTAAAAGATCTAATTTTTCTTTTACACTAGATTTCCATTTTTCAAGATAAAACCTTGTCGAAGCAACAACATAAACTTTGCCAAGATAGGAATCTGTAATTAATTTTATAAAATTCTCAACTTTTTCCTTTATTTCAGAAATTTCCAATTTAATTTTTGAAAGTTCTTCTATCATAGAAAAACCCAAGAGCTTTTTCTTTGTTAGCTCATCATATGCCTTACCTATAACTTCATCAAGCATATCATCATAAGCTCTCAGCTCGGTAAGCTCTATGATGGCATATTCTAAAACATCCAAAACATCGTAGCTTTTTGCTGGATCATAAACCAAAGCAGAATAAAAGTCTATAATAGTAAGGTCGTCAGAATAGTAAGAGAGAGGATTTTTCAAAACATCCTTGATTTCTTGTTCGGAAAGCTTTTTCTTTTCATATCTTAAGAGGTTTGCTATGTCTTGCGAAAAATTTCTTAGAAGATCTTGAGGCTTCCAGTATCTGTCGAATTTTTGTATAAAGAAAATAGTATAATTGCTAAAAGTTTTTTTTATGTCCTCAACGGGCTTGTCTATTTCTTTTTTGATTTCATTGAAAACTTTCGTAATTATTGAGAAAACTTTCTTCTTCAATTCTGCTTCGCTTTTATTCAAGAATTTCGTTATTTCTGTTGTAGTTCCTTTAATATTTGTTTGAAGCCTTACAATTATAACACCAAAATCGTAAATTTTAATTTCAACAAACCATTCTTTATCGCATATCTCTTTCTTGCCCCTTCTAACAAGCAATGGCGGCACTTTGTATTGAACATATTCTGGAGTGAGCCTTTCATAAGTCAAAAAAATTTTTTCGGCTTCTTTTCCAAAAATTTTTTCAGCTTCCTCTAAGTTGATTCCATTGCCAACATCGAAACACCAATAACTCATAACGCTTCCTTGTTCTATTCTTAACATTTTTACCTCTTTTGATGTTTTTTATAAAGAAAAGAAATTTTTAAATTTAACTTACTTTATCCTTATTACGTCAAGATTTCTAGGAACAAGAGTTTCTATTTTGAATATTTTATGAAAACTCGAAGCAAGATCTAAAGATTTAGAAACTTCTCCGTGATTGATTATTATTCTTTTCGGAGTCGGAGTTATACTGTTCATGAAGCTCATCAGCTCTTTCCTAGAAGCGTGGCCTGAAAAGCCATCTAGAGTATGAACTTCCATTTTCAATGGAACTTCTCCTTCTTCGAACTTCAAACTTCTTAGGCCTTCTTGAATTTGTCTTCCTAAAGAACCTGCTGCTTGATAGCACACAAAAATCAAACTATTTAGCTTACTATCGGCCAAGTTTTTTAAATACTCTACGGAAGCTCCTCCAACTAGCATACCAGAAGTTGCAAGTATAATACAAGGACCTCCTTGGATAACTTCTTCTCTTTCTTGAGGCGATCCAACATGTTTGATATTTTCAGACAAGAAAGGATTTTGATCTTGAAATATTAAAGTTCTTAAGTGAGCCGACAAAAAGTTAGGATAGGCTGTATGAATTGCTGTAACGTCCCAAACCAGGCCGTCTACATAAACTTTAACGTCCTTAGGAAGAAAGCCTTCTTTTATAGCGTTCTCTATAACCAAAAGCTCTTCTTGGCCTCTGCCAACACCAAGCACAGGAATAAGAACTTTTCCTTTTCTTTCCAAAGTCTTTTTTATTATCTCGATTAGCATATTTTCAAGCTCTTTTCTAGGTAAAAAAACATCTTGTTTTCCTCCATAAGTGCTTTCGCAAATTAGAGTTTCAAGCCTAGGAAAGCGAGAAACCGCAAGATCGAGAGCTCTTGTTCTAGCAAATTTGAAATCGCTCGTGTAAAGTAGATTGTGCAACCCGTTTCCTATGTTGAGATGAATCATCGAGCTTCCAAGACAATGGCCTGCATTATAAAAAGTCAATCTAACATCTGGTGTGATATCTGTAACTTCATTATAATTTAGTTCTATAGAATGCTTTATCATGGTTTTTATGTCTGATACGCGAAACAAAGGAGCTTCTGCTTTTTTATAGCTAACACCTATAAAGTCGAGAGCAAGCAAGGCAGCTATGTCTCTTGTGGGGGCAGTCATATAGCAGGGACCTCTATAGCCGAGTCTATACAGATAAGGCAACAAACCGGAATGATCGAGATGAGCGTGGCTTATAATTACAGCATCTATACTTTTCAAATCAAACTCTGGAACATCCAAATAAGGAAATCTGTCTGCATTGCTTGCAGCAACATCGATACCACAATCGAGTAAAATTCTCGACTCTGGAGTTTGCAACAACAAACAACTTCGGCCGACTTGACGAGCAGCCCCTAAAAAACTTATTCTTACCCATTCTTCTTTTTTCTCAGGACTCCATTCTTTGTAGATACGCTTCCCTATCATATTGAGGAATTTTTTTCTGTAGCCTTCCTTCTCAAAAAGGGTATGTCTTATTGCAGCAGTTATTCTGCTCTGAATTGCGGGAACTCTCACCACGCTAGGAATCCAAAAAGTTTTTTCTTTTATTTCTTTAAGCAACTCTCCTCCCTTGCCTATAGCCAAACCGGGCTTTTTAACTTCTATCACAACTACGCTTCTTGCTTCATCGAACAGAATTTTTTGTAACTCTGCTTCTTTAGGAATTAGCTCTTGTATTATCTTTTCTGTTTTTTCTTTATCCAATAAAAGTTCTTTAGAGGCACGCAACTCGACTCTTTTCTTAATCTTGTTAACTATTTCGCGAATTTTTTCTTCTCCTTCAAGAAAAAAATTTCTATCGGAAGTATAAAGTACAATGTTTGCACCTTCGAAATTTGCGCTTTCGATAGCCTTTGGTAACTCGTTCAGAATTACTTTTAAGATATCCGACATTTTTCGTAAGCTAAGAATTTAAATTTTTTCTATTCAGCCAAACTTTTTAGTTTATGCTGAATTGAAAATGCTTTGCAAAATTCAGGATTTTCTAACCAAAATTTGCTTTACTTCTTCCGTCAATACTTTTTTTGCCCCTTCTTTTGTTATTGCTACAACGTCTATTCCCGAGCCACTTGGCGTGTCTCTTTGCATTGCGGCGCTTATTGCACGGATTGCGAGCTTGATTCCTTGTTCTACATCGATGTCTTGTTTGTATGCATCTTCAAGCAATCCATAAGCTATAATGCTACCCGAACCGTTTGAAACATAATCTTTATGCTCCATCAAGCTTCCATCTGGAACAACCTCAAAAAGCCAAAATCCTTTTTTGTCTACTCCTCCGACTAGAAAAGCAGATATTCCGATTAAAGGACTGAATTTTCTTATATTCTCATACGTGAGCATTGCAAAAAGACTTGCTGTTTCTTTTACACTAGGCTCCATTTTTGTTCTTAATTGTTTCAATTTCAATTCTGCTCTCGTCAATTTTAAAAGCAATTGGATATCTGAAACATTTCCGGCTGTTGTTACCGCAATTTTATCTGTTATTAAAAAAATCTTGTCGACTCTTTTATGAGCAATTATAGGCGCATACTCGCCCATGGTTGCTCTTTTATCTGCAGCAAGCACTATACCGTCCTTGCATACAAGGCCTAGAGTTGTAGTTCCGCTCTTAACAATATTTTTTTCTATCTTTTCCATTTTTAGAACACTCGCTTCTTATGCTAGATTTTTTAAGTTTTTAAATGTTTCGATAACGTTTATTTAGAAGAAAGAATCAAAAGAGTTTCTATGTGAGGAGTGTTTGGATAGAAATCAAAACCATAAAGTTTTTCAATTTCATAGTAGTCTTTAATCAAACTATAATCTCTGGCTTGCGTTATAGGGTTACAAGAAAGATAAAAAATTTTCTTTGGTTTTGTTTCTTCGATCAAATTGATAACTTTTTTGTGCAAACCGGCTCTTGGAGGATCTAAAATTAAAAGATCTGTACTCCTTAGAAGGATTGGTTGAATTTTTTCTGAAGCCAAAGCAATTCCTCTAAAATTTTTAATGTTATTTTCTCTAGCATTTATTCTTGCAAATTCGATGGCTTTTTCGTCGATATCGACGCCAAGAACCTCTTTCGAGTCTTTAGCCAAAAAAAGACCGAGAACGCCAACGCCGCAATACAAATCAACGATTTTATTTGCTTTATCTAAATTTTTCCTCATCAAAACCAAAGCTTTCTCCAAAAGTTCTAAATTGTTTTGAAAAAAGGAAGAATAGTGATATCTTATTTTCAAACTACCAACTTTCTCCAAAATTTCTTCTTTTCCTTCTTTGGTTAAGACCTCGGTAAAAACACTTGCGGGCGATTGTGGATCTGAATAAATTATGGCGAAGCCTGTTAGTTTGTCATTTCTAAAATTAAAATCGATTTTTTTATCTTTTGTTAATAAAGAAAAATGTAAGTAAGGAAAATGTACGCTTCTCCTGATTATTAAGCTTTTCAAATTTTTTAGTTTATTTTTATTGATTTGCTCAAGTAAATCCAAAGCAACCTCGTTTGCCTTTGTATCGAAAAGTAAACAACCTCTCTCTAGAATAACTTTCTCAAAAGGATTTTTCTTTTTATAAAAAGCAAAATAAGTTTGATCGTTTTCATAAAAAGAATATTCTATCTTGGTGCGATATTCAAAAATTTTTTTAGCTTTGAAGAATTTACTCGGTTTTATATCGGCATCTGAAAATATTTCTTGCAAAATTTTATTTTTTAGTTCTACTTGAAAATTGTAATCGAAAGTTTGCCATGGAGAGCAGGAAAGATAATGACTCTCTTTTTCTTTAACTCTATACTTAGACTCTTCCAAAATTTCAAGAAGTTCCCCCTCGATGAAATTCCTTTTTTTTCTCGTTACTTTAATTTTTGCTATTTCTCCTGGAAGAATTCCATAACTGAAAACAATTTTTTTATTGAACCTTCCTATGCTCGCTCCATCATAACCTATCCTATCAAATCTAACGATAATCTCTTCATTCATTTTCAAATTAATTGAAAGAATCCCGGCAGCCGGATTCGAACCGGCAACCCCACGGGTTCTATTTAGCGAGCACATGCTCGAGTTGCAACGCAAAAAGCGCGAACTACAGCCGTGTGCTCTGCCGTTGAGCTATGCCGGGTAACTTGAAAAAGAAGGCTGACTTAAAAAAGTTTTCTAAAGCAGCTAAGGAACAAGTCTTTCTGTGTCTCTTGGAAACAAACAAGCTTCGCGAATGTTCTTCAGCATAAGAATAGCCTGTGTAAATCTTTCTATGCCTAGAGCAAATCCGCCATGCGGAGGAACACCATACTTGAAGAACTTTGTAAACCATTCAAGATTTGCTGGATTTAATTTTTTTTCTTTTATGTTTTTAATTAAAACGTCATACCTATGTTCTCTTTGCCCCCCAGAGCTAAGCTCTAGAGCTTTATAATATAAATCTACGCTTCTTGCATACTTATTGTCATGATAAACGTAAAATGGTTTCAGCTTAAATGGAAAACCGTTTATAAAGAAAAAATCCGATTTGTAGTTTTCTCGAACGTATTCTGCCAATATTTTTTCTGCTTCTGCATCAAGATCTTGACCTTCTTTTATCTTTTTTCCAGCTTCTTTCAAGATTTGATAAATGCCAGGAAATTTCAACTCGGGAAACGGAACCTTTGGAACTTTTAAGTCTATATTCAACACTTCAAGTTCTTCTTTGCATTTCTCAATAGCGTTTTTGATTGCAGAAAGAACTATTTGCTCTTGGACGCGCATTATGTCTTGTTCGTTTTCAATGAAAGCAAGCTCGACTGCCATACATCTATGCTCGGTTAAATGCTTAACCGTATGACTTTTTTCAGCACGCCAATTCGGCCCGAAATCATAAATTTTTTCTAAGCCAGCGGCAATTGTAAGCTGTCTGTGCAATTGCGGATCTTGTCTTAAAAATGCTTTTCTGTTAAAATAAGCAACAGAAAAAACTTCTGCTCCCGACTCGGAAGCCGAGCCGATTAAACAAGGAGTAGAAACCTGCAAAAAGCCGTTTTTATTCAACCATTGTTGCATGCCCTCAACAAAAGCTGCTTGTATCTTGAAAATAGCTGCATTTTTTCTTGTTCTTAAGTCTAAAGGTCTATAGTCGAGCCTTTTCGCGAAACCGGTTTCGATTTTTTCATTTATGCTTATAGGAAGAGGCTCTGCTTTTGAAAGCAAATCGAGTTCTTTAATTTCGACCTCTATTTTTTTGTTTGTAACTTGAGGACTTTTAACTTGAGCTTCTCGGACAGTTCCTCTAATTGAAACTACAGATTCCAGCGTAAGATCAGAAAACTTTTCGAGAAGGTTTTTTTCTTTAATTACACACTGAACAACTCCTGTAATGTCTCTCAAAAGAAGAAACTTGATTTTTCCAAGATCTCGTAAATCATGAATCCAACCTTTCAAAAGCACGTCTCCTTTTTTCAATTCTCTAACGTAGGTTCTTTCCATAATACTTTAACAGAAAAAAGAATTTATAAATTTAAGTAATTTTTCGCAATTCATCTTTTAAAAGGGATAGATGGTAAATCGGCCCAAGCTTACATGCCTATTTCTTTTAACTCTAACAAGATTGTTTTTCGAACAGAAAGCAAGAATTGTTAAGAAAAGTTTATTTGAAACTTCCTAAAGGAAAAACAATAAAAACGAAGTTGCAAAAGAAGCGCAAAAAAACTTAAGAAAAAAATCGAAAATTAAAAATTAGAAACTTTTTACATACTTCTTCAAGATATCTGCAGCATCTCTCGGATTTATTTTTCCTTTGTATTTTTGCATAATTAGACCCATGTAAGCATTAAAACTAAGCCCTTGCTTCGTTTTTAAAAGTTGTTGAATATAATTTTCAACTTCATGCAAATCTACTTTTTCTTGTTTGATCGCTTTTTCAAGTTCTTTACCTCTAACTATGTCTAACATTATTTGCTTTATTTGTGCTTCAGAAATTTCGCCTTTTGCTACTTTTTCTAACAAAAATTCTATGATGTCTGTGCTTAATTTTTTTTCCACTTCTTTTAGTTCAAGCTTTTCACAACGCGCTATTTCTTTCGGCCATAAAACAAGCATTTTCGCAATAAGATTTGGTTTTCTTACAATTTTTTCTAAAGCTTTGAATTCTTCCAACTTTTGTTCTTGTAAAATCAATTTTATAAACTCCGGATTCATTCCTCTCTCACGAAGCTCGAGCTGAATTTCCTCCTTTAGTTTCGGTAAAGTTTTCTTCGCTTCTTTCACAAACTCTGAAGTGTAAATCAAAGGTAAGTCTGTTTCAGGATACATTCTTGCTGCTCCTGCCAAAGGCCTTATAAAAGTTGTCGATCCATCTTGATTCGCTTTTCTTACTTCTGGCTTTTTTATTTTTTCTTGTTGTTGTCTTTTTATTTCATATTCTAAAACCCTCACTATTAAATCCGGCTCCTGAACTCCTTTTATCTCAACTCTAGGATGGTCGCCGACGCTTATATTAACGTCTTGTCTTATAGTTCCTATGCCCCTCTTTACTTTGCATGCTCTAAGAATTTCTCCAAGCTTCAACGCAGCTATTTTTGCTTCTTCAGGACTTGAGATATCGGGCTTTGTAGTTAGCTCTATCAAAGGAATTCCAAGACGATCGAGTCTAAAAGTTACGCTCTTTTCTGTCCTTTCGATTTCGCGCGCGGCATCTTCTTCTAATGCTATACTCTGAATTCCAATTTTCTTTTTTCTTCCATCGACTTCGATTTCAAAGAATCCATCTTCTGCAACAAGCATTGTACGCTGAAAACCAGAAACACAACTTCCATTGATTATAGTTTTCCTCATAACTTGCGTTACAGGAAAGATTCTGCAATTCAAAAGTAAAGCAACTTGCAAGCATGTTACGAGAGCTTCTTTATTGATTTCATGCGGAGGCTCTTCATCAAGCTCTACCAAGCAATTCGAATCCTTATAGGCCTCGTAAATGAACTCTCTTTCTTTAGCTTGCTCAAATGCTGCAGCCTCATCGATTTCTCCGGTTTCGCCGACGACAGCTTTCATTTTGCGCTTAATTATCAAAGTAGGCTCGTCTTGTCTCAGCACAGAAGGACAAGAACAAAAAAGCTTATTTGTATCGAGCTGTTGATGAATTTCTATCCCTATTTTAACTTGTGGCTGCTTTTGCTGCTCTTTCATAAAATAAAGAAAGAAAAAGGATTAATAAAAGTTATGTCTTCTTTAGAATGAAAAAATATTTATACAAGCAATTCTTATTAAGAATGTGGTCAAAAGAATAAATATATTGTATCTCTTGGATAACACTTATTTCTTCTGCCCACATTTTTCTCATACGACCGAAAAAGAAGGAGACATAAAATTTTCAAACATTGAAGAACTTAAAGAATATCTTAAGGAATTGGCAGTAGTATTGAAGAAAAGAAGAATAGAAATAGCTTTGGACAAAGATATTCCTAAAGACAATAGAGAAGATCTAGAAAAATTAATCAAAGAAAATTTTGACAAAGTCAAAATAATCGATTACCGTTAAGCATTTACTTATTTTTCAACAAGCTTAGTTGTGCTAATAAATTTTCACAAATTATAGCAAGGGCTATTTTATCTTCAGGCATGTATCCTTTTTCTTTTATGATTAACTCTTCAGGAATCAAGAGAAGCTCTCTTTCCGAAAAGCCATATTCTTTTCCTATTTGTTTTATTTTATAATGACCTAAAACGTCCTTCGGAGGAGGATTGCAAGTGTAATGAAGTACATAGCCTTTTTCCATAACAAAAAAGAAAAGAGGCGTTTATAAATTTTATTTTGTTAAAAATGCTCCTGCCGAGATTCGAACTCGGGTCACGAGCGTGAGAGGCTCGTATCCTTGGCCGCTAGACTACAGGAGCTCAAAATTTTAAAAAATCTTATTTTAAAAAATTTTTTGATTTGTTTAAAAGCTCTCTAACTCAAATAGCTAGAAAGTTTAGGTCTGAGCATACTCTTTTTTTACTACTATTATTTCGCCACAATTTTTGCAAGAATACAGAGTGTCGAACATATTGTTTGCTTTTACCTTTGCTCTTACCTTACATCTTGGACATTCGATTTCTATTTCTTTTTCCTCGATCCTCATTTTCCCCTTAACCTTCCCTTGGTTTTTAAAAGCCCAAGAGTATTTATATTTTTTGTTTTGAAAATAGTCCCGCCAGGATTTTCGTTGAATTTCGAACCTGGGTCCTTTGGGCCAGAGCCAAAGATCCTTGACCGCTAGACGACGGGACTATGCAACTATAAAAGAAATTTGATATTTAAATATAACTTTAAGTATGGAATAAAAAAATTTATAACAATCTTTTCTTTTCTTTTATAAGCCTCGGTAGCTCAGTCGGTAGAGCACGTCACTGGTAATGACGAAGTCCCGAGTTCGAGTCTCGGCCGAGGCTTCATAACATTTAAAAACATTTGAAAACTAAAAAAATTGAAATGAGCAAGTACTTTGGGCTTTCTGAGATTAAGAAAAAATATCAAAAACTAGAGAAGAAATACAGATTGCCAAAATTTACAGAATTGAACAAAGAATTTGACATAGAAAAAGTTCAAGAGCATGAAACAGAATTTCTTCTCCGTGAAATAAGAAGAACGATGAGTGAAAAAGTAGGAGCATATTTAAGATTTTTAGAATTATTTTTAAACCCGGTTGCTTCTCCTTTATTTGTTTTAATGGCACTGAAAGAAATAAATTTGCATGACAAGGAAAAAATGGAAAGAATTTATCAAGAGTTGGTCCAAATAGAAATAAAATCTATTGTGTTGGACGTAGATTATAAAGAAGAAGAAGAGGCTAAATTCATCAAAGAAATTCACAAAAAGTGGAAAGAAATCAAAGAGGATTTAAAAAAAGTGTGCAAAGAAATTGAAAGTTCGCATTTGAAAACAGAAAAAAAAGCTAAAAGTTATTTCGGTTAGGTTTGAGATTATTTACTCGAATCAAAAATTGTTTCAAAGTCTAATTCAAAAGCCGAGACAGGCATTTTCAGATTCCAGTTCTCGATTACTTGTGGTGCTATTTCGCCTAGGGCTCCTGCGGTTTTTCCATCTATCAAAACTTCAGCAGCTCTACCGGGTATGAAGTAAGGATAATCTTTCGGAACAAGCACAAAGTTCTTATTCAAATTTTTTAAAAGATAAGCTAAAACTTGAGCGACTTCTGTAAAGTTTGCTTTCGAGTGTGAAATTGCTGCAGCAATTTTGTATTTGTCCTGTGCTCCATTTTCTTGTTTTGCATTTGGTTCTACAACTAAAGCTATCTCGAAAATCTTCTGCGGCATCTCTTTTGTTGTATTATAACTAAGAAATTTCAGTAAAGAAGGTAAGAGTCTTTTTCTTAAGCATGTGAACGTTTCTGATACAGGATTTAAAATTTCAATTATTTGCTCTTGTTTTATGTTCATCTTGCTGAATTGTTCTTCTTTATTGCTCATAATGAAAGAATTAACTTCTTGAAAACCTAAACCTATAAGCAAATCAGAAATTTTCTCTTTTTTCTTCGTGCTTTCGAGCAATTTGCCAGTCGTGCAGATTTTTGGTTCTTCTGGTTTGAAATTTTTATAACCGTAAGCTATTGCAATGTCTTCTATAATGTCGACGTTGTGAACAACATCTTGCCTATAGAAAGGTATCTCAACTATGATCTTGTCTTTTGTCTTTGATTTTTCAGCATTGTATCTCAGCTTTTGCAATAATTTAATAACTTGTTCGGCACTCAACTCCAAACCCAATAAAGAGTTGGCTTCTTGCAAATCCAGTATTTTTATTCTTGTAGCAAATATCGGCGTCGAAAATTTTTTAATATCTCTGATTTCTACAGAATATATTTTACCATTACGTTCGGCTAGTGCAGAAACTATAATGTTCAAAATATAAGAAATTTTCTCTAGATTGAAACCAGAAACCTCTATGAATACATTTTTAGTTTTTTCTGTTATTTTTCCGACATATTCTGAATTTATGATTGGCGGCATGCTTAAAACCTCGTTATTTGAATCGATAAAAATAGGATATTCTTTCGCATTTTCGAGAAGCGAGCCATAAGCCTTGCCTTTTTCGTGTCTTTCAAGAATCTGTCTCAAGGTAAGTTTTTCTACAAAGCCCAAAGGAACGAAACTCAAAGCATCTGGCTTATAAGTTGTATAAGTTATTGGCCATTTTATTTTATCAAAATCATATATGCCTATTGCAGCATCTTTCCTTCTTTTTCCGAAGCCTTCACTAAGTTTTTCTTGCAATTGAATTATTTGCTCTATAATGGCATCCGTGAAAGTCATGTCTTTGACAACGGCACAAACAGTATAAGGTCTTACTTTTTTGACTTTTGGGCTAACATTAACGACAAAGTTTGATTTATTTACTTCATAAGAAACTAAGCCTTTCTCTTTACCTATAAGTCCTCTAAGCTCTCTCGCGATTCCTTCTACAGAAAGCAGGTCTGCACGATTCGTGTCTTCTATTTTCAAAACAAGAGTATCGCCCTCGGCTTTTTCTATGCTTATTTTCGTGAATTCTAGAACTTCTTGAAGCTGCTCAAGGGAAAATTTCTTCTTGCACAAGTTTTCAAGATCTTTCTTGCTTATTGTTATTGTTGGCATTTTAGGATCTTCTTAAAAAATTTATATCTTGACTGAAAAGATCTCTAATGTCTGCTATATTATTACGGATCATAAAAAGTCTATCAACGCCAAGGCCCCATGCAAGAACTCTGGCTTTAATGTTTAGAGGCAATGTTACTTCTGGTCTAAAGATTCCCGCTCCTCCGACCTCGAGCCATTTGTCCTGGAAAAAAATCTGTAACTCGACCGAAGGTTCTGTAAAAGGAAAATATAATGGCACTAGCTTTATTTTTGTTGCTCCTGCAATTTTTTCTGCAAAAAGCTTGAGCAAACCGAAAAGATTTCTCAAAGTTACTTTTTCATCAATAACTATACCTTCCAATTGATTGAATTCTGGCAAATGCGAAGCATCTACTATATCTGGTCTGAAACATCGTGCTATTGCAAAGTATTTTCCAGGAATTTTTGGTTTTGATGCTAAAATTCGTGCAGAAATCGCTGTTCCTTGACTTCTGAGAACGAGCTTTGCTGTTTCATCGTTGCTGAATTTATAACGCCAACCGTCTGAACCTGTTTTCCATCCACTTTCGTGAGTTTTTTTAACTTGCATCAAGAACTTCAGTTTTCTTAAGTCGGCTTTTCCGTTAACAAAATAGATATCATGAATGCTACGTGCAGGATGATCTTGTGGCATGAAAAGAGCATCGCAATTCCAAAAACTCGATTCTACAATAGGTCCCGTAACTTCTTCGAATCCTAAGGCAACAAGTTCTTGTTTTACTTCTTCAAGAAACTTCAAATAAGGATGCCTTTTTCCGCCGAAAATTTCAGGAAGTTTGGCTGTGACATCATAAGCCCTAAATTTTTTGCCTTTCCATTTACCGCTTTTAATCAACTCCGGAGTCAACTGCTCGAGCAATTCCTGTTTGAAAGTACTCAGCTTGTTAGTAAGCTCTCTACATTCTTGAGTCGTTTCAACAAAAACTTTTACTTTTTTTTCTATCAAAACAATTTTCTTTCTTTTTTTCAACTCCTCAAAAATCTTTTTATCTTCTTCTTTAAGCTTTTCTAAAGGAATTGGCAATGCTTCTAAAAACTTCTCTTCCGGAAACTTTTTTATCAATTCTTCTCTAGCTTTGTTGATAAATATTTTGTTATCCTCTATCCTTATCAGCTCTTTGCTTTTCAAAACACCCAAGGCTATTGTAAATTCATTATCTGTAAGCTGGGAAGCTTTTTTTGCTTCGTCTAAAGTTAAAGTTTTCTCTGCAATAACATTCAATAGCCTCCTTTCTGGAAGACCGATTTTTTTGTAAAGAATTCCGTTAACATCGAGGTTTATGAACTCTTCAACAATTTTCTTTGTTTTTATTAAATTCTTGTTCTCTAAAAATTGAAGAGCGCGCATAACTGTAGTTTTGTCCAACTTACTAGATTCTACAATTTTCTCTAGTTCTGCAAGCTCTAAAAACGGTAGAATTTTTCTCTCTATAGGGCTCAAAAGCGAAAGCTTGTCTTCCATGCAAAATTAAAAGAAAGATGAATTTTAAAAGATTTGTGCTCTAGCTTATCTTTTCTTAGCAACTTTCAAAGTTTGCGGCGAAGCTTTTCTCGCTTTTGTCTTTCTTGCAAGAAGAACAATAAGAATTATAATGATAATCGCTAGAACGAAAATCAAGACAAACAATGCTAAATTTCTTTGCAACTCAAAAAGGAATTGCTGCCATGCAGAAGCTGGCCTCGTTTCTCTTTGAACTCTTACTTCAATTTCCTGGCTTTTCGACACAGAATCGAAAACAACTGTTATCCTAAAAGTATTGACTAAAGAGGCGTTTTCTTTTGGCTTGAGAGTTATAAAAAAATTACCTTGCGATCCTGGCTCGAGCTCGAGAGAGCTTGGGTCTATTCCAATTATAGAAGCCCACGACTCATAATCGGAAACTAAAATAGAATAGTTTGTCTTGACATTTCCTGTATTGGTTATAGTTACTTTTATCGTTGCATCTTGACCAATATAAGTTGTAACACTTTCTGTTACTATTGAAACATCTTTTAGTATTGTTCTACAATTGTCTCTCAGCTCAACTTCAATACTATCATAAATGCTTATTGTATCGGAAAAAACACGAATCTCAAAAATATATTTTCCCGGAGCAACTACAGGCAATACATCTTGAAAAAAGAAATTTTTGCTTTCTCCTTCGTCAATACTTTTTCTTTGCTCTGAGCTAAAATTTATTTCGGTGTTGTAAACTTTGACTATAACGTCTTCATCATTTTTCCCTGCATTCGCGACTTTCAGACTCAGCCCTAAAGGAGCGTTGCAAGCGATAGGCGATGTAAAAGTTTTCTTTTCTATAACAAGAGAATGCGTTCTTTTTTTAATCTGTATGCTTATACTTTTTTCTTTGCATTGCTCCTCTTCGTTACCGTCTTCATAAACTTTAACATTAACAGCATATTCATGATTTGGATTTATGTCGTAAGGAACTTTTAAGTTTAGTGTGTAATCTTTATCTTCGTCTTCATCGAGAGTATCCTCGAGAGAAGTTTCGTCTATCGCATCGTTATCTGTCAAGTCAAAAAGTTCTGCTTCGATAACAATATCGACTTCTTCGCCTCTATTTTCAACATTCAGCTCTATAGTAATATTTTCGCCCGCATAAAATCTATCGCCGTTTTCTGGCTTATCAACATCAAGAACAAGCTGTGTTCCTTTTTCACCATACTCGCAAAATTGTTTTTTAACTTCTAAGCTAAAATTAAAACTTGTTGAGGCATTCTCTCCAGTTACATTTATCGTTACTGTTTTCTTTCCAAGAGCAGCACTTGAAGATGCGCTCAAAGTGAAGCCGACAATAACGGAAGAACCATTTTCTAGAACTATGTTGGTTTGGTTGAAAATTATACTTACACCAGAAGGCAAATTCAATGCATTGAAAGTTATGTTTGTTACAGTCTCGTTACCGATGTTTGTCAAATTGAAGGAACTTGAAATGTTGCTACTTCTGTAAAGGCTTAAAGAACTCGGACTATTGCTTATAGATAAAATCCCCTGAGCAAAAGCAACTTGAGCAAAAATAACTATAAAAACAATGCTCAAAAAAAGCTTCATTGGTTTATTCATTTTTACTTAGCCTTTTGAGTTCTCTCGTTTTGTTGTAATTCTAAAGTTAAGTCAATTTAAAAACTTTTCGGTAGTAGAAACGATTGTTTTAAAAAGAATATGAAATTGATTCATTTATGAATGTTAAAAAAGAAATTAGAATTTTGGCCTTTGATGATACGCCTTTTGAAAAAAAAGATAAAGGAAAGAAAAATTTAATCGTCGGAGTTATCTTTCGCGGAGGTAGTTTTCTCGATGGTGTGCTTTCTTCTTATGTTGTTGTAGACGGAAAAGACGCGACAGAGAAAATTATAGAGTTGGTAAAAAACACAAGACATCTCGGGCAATTGAAATGCATCATGCTAAAAGGTTTATCGTTTGGAGGCTTCAATGTAATAGACATCAAAGAAATAAACAAAAAAACAAAACTGCCAGTAATTGTTTTCATGAGAAAAAAACCAAATATGAAAGAAATTTATAAAGCTCTAGAAAAAGCGATCAAAAACAAAAAGTCGAGAGAAGAAAAAAAAGAAATAATTAAAAAAGCCGGAAAAATATTCTCAACAAAAATAAATAATAAAGAAGTTTATTTTCAGATTTCCGGTATTCCTAGAAAAAAAGCAGAAGAAATAATAAAGCTTACAGCAACTCACGCTTTAGTTCCAGAGCCTTTGAGAGTAGCTCATCTCATTGCTCAAGGAATTGTTTTAGGAGAAAGCAAGGGAAGGGCTTGAATTATAAGCTTGCAAAGACGTTTTTGATTTTTTGAATCGCCTCTGCAACTTGCTGGCCTTTGTTTGTTAGTTTAATAAGCTTTATTCTACCTTTTTTCTCAAAAGCAACAAGATTGTATTTTTCTAAATTTTGCAATATCTTAACAGCGTGACTATAAGTGCAATCGACTTCTTTTGCAAGAAGCGAGCCATATCTTGCACGTCCGCTTTTTCTTAATGCTATAAGAATCATCGCTGGTTTTTTTCTAAAAAAAATATCGAATGCGTCTTTCATCTTACTAGCCCCCTTAACCTTCATGTATACTTGAAACTATATGTTAGAGTATAGTATTCCTTTATAAATTTTTCGTTCAAAATTTTCAAATTTTTATCTTCAAAAAATTTCAAGACCAGAATCTGCAATTTTTTTAAGTTTCTCGTATTGTTTTTCAAAAAATTTTTTTAAGTCTTCTATTTCTTGCGATGTCAAGTGAGAAAATCTTCCTTGTGCTTTCAAATAATCTTCAAGTTTCTCGTAAGGAAATTCTTGAAGCTTTATTTTTCCTTGATCTATTTCAAACAAAGGATAGGCTCTACAATTTACAGCTTGCTTTGCAAGTCTTATTGTCATGTTGCTAGGAATTTTCCAACCTGGAATGCAAGGGCAAAGAACTTGAATGTATGCAGGACCGCCGTTTGCTTTATGTATATGCTCTAAAGCTTTTTTAATTTTGTTCTTGAAATCTTGTAAGTAGCCTATGCTCGCAGTCGCAACATAAACATTGTGATTGTGCGAAGCGACAATGAAAGGCATGTT
>JAWANM010000016.1:0-13145 GCA_038895375.1 Candidatus Pacearchaeota archaeon
GAAATAGAGGTTTTTTTCGATCCTGCAAAAGAAAATGAAATCGAAATCGAAAAAGTAAAAAAAGAAATTCTTACGCTTTACATTGAAGACACAATAAAAGTAAGCATTGAAGAAGCCCTCAAGAAAAAATTAATCTCTAGCAAACTCGTTGCTTATTATCTCGCTTTATTGAAAAGATTCTACACAACCCTTGGATTGCCAGAAAACAAGATAAGATTTAGATATGTTCCTAAAGACGAAAGACCCTTTTATGCTAAAGAAACGTGGGACTTTGAGTGCTTAACGTCGGTCGGCTGGCTTGAATTGTGTGCCTGCAACCATCGTAGCGACTACGACTTGAAAGGACATCAAAAAGTTTCAAAACAAAATTTTGAAGTGTTGGATGAAAAAACAAACAAGAAAGTACTTCCAAATGTATTCGAGCTTTCGATTGGCATAGACAGAACTATTTTTGCATTACTCGATACAAGCTACAAAGAAGAGCCACAAAATGATCGTACTTTATTTACTCTCAAACCATACATTGCTCCTATATTTGTTGCTGTTTTTCCTCTAGTTAGCAAGGAAAAAATGCCCGAAATTGCAAAAAAGATATATAAAGAGCTAAAAGAAGAATTTTCGTGCTTTTACGACGAATCTGGCAGTATCGGCAGACGTTACAGAAGACAAGACGAAATAGGAACACCATATTGCATAACCATAGATTCTCAAACAATAAAAGACAATACTGTTACGATAAGAGAACGCGATAGTATGAAACAGAGAAGAATAAAAATAGAAAACCTAAAGGAAGAACTAAAAAATCTTTCTAAATGGTAAATCAGCGCAAAAAAATCAACCTCTTCTTACTAGAAGAAACTATGTAGAGAGCATAAAGAATTAAAAGAAAGAATTGAAAAAGCTAAGCAAAGCAGCAAGATTTAAATTTAGCATGTCGCTTAAATTTATAAATTTATTTCTCTTTTTTGTTTTAGGGCCTGTAATTCAACGGTAGAATGCGCCCTTGGCTGGGGTGATATCCGGGTTCGAATCCCGGCAGGTCCATTTTCATAAGAAATTCTAAAGTAACAAGTAGAAAAAATAAAAGATTAAAATAAAAAGAAAAAAAGAAAAACTTACTCTCTTCTCATGAATGCGCTTAAGATAACAAGCACTGCTATAATCAACCAAAGCGCAAACTCGAGTGCCATGAAAATCGGTGTAATAAATGTTATCATATACAAAATTGCTCCAATGAAGAACAATAGCACAAAAAGCAATTTTAACTTGCCCTTTCCAAGAAGTAACTGCAACAACCAGCCAACAAGGAACAACAGCGTCCCTACGTGTTGCAACGTAAAAGCCATTTTCTACCTCCTTTATTAATGCCTATAAAAGGTTTATATTTATAAAGTTATTGCTCTCGAGGCAGCGCTTTAATTCAGAAACTAAAAATTTAAATATAGTTAAGACTTCAAAAAAGAATGGCAAAGAAAAAAGAAGAAACAGAAGAAGAAAAAATAGATCCAAGATTGAGCTACATAGGCTAACATGCTCGATTGTATTTTCTGTAAAATTGTTAAAGGAAAATTGCCTTGCTACAAAATCTATGAAGATAAAAACTTTTTAGCTTTTCTAGACATAAGGCCCTTGAATCCAGGCCATACTCTTGTAATTCCCAAAAAGCACTATAGATGGGTCTGGGATGTTCCAAACATAGAAAGCTATTATAAAGTCGTAAAGAGAATAGCAAATGCGATAAGAAAAGCTATGAAAACCGATTGGATTATTTCTTTAGTTATTGGCGAAGCTGTTCCTCATGCACATGTCTGGCTTGTTCCAAGATTTGAAAACGATAACCATCCAAAAGGTTGGCTCGATCTAGAAAACGTAAAGAAAATTACAGAGAAAGAAATGCAAGAAATAGCTGAAAAGATAAAGAAGAAATTATGATTTCTTGAAAAAATTTATTAAGATAAAGCTCTAAAACTAACAGATGTTACAACCAAGAGCCTATCAATTGGCTATTTTTGAAACAGCAAAAAAACATAATACTCTAGTCATCCTGCCAACAGGACTGGGCAAAACCTTGATTGCTTTGCTTCTTGCACAAGAACGTTTAAGGCTAGATCCAAAATCTAAAATTCTTTTTCTTGCACCTACAAGGCCCTTGGTAGAACAACATTATCATTATTTCAAAAGAAATATGAAAGATGCTGAAAAATATGAAATGCATCTTTTTACTGGAAAAATAAACGCAAAAAAAAGAGCTGAAATTTGGCAGAAAGCTCAAATCATTTTTTCAACGCCCCAATGCATAATGAACGATCTAAAAAACAATCTCATAAACCTGGAACAGGTTTCCTTACTAATCGAAGACGAGGCACATCGTTGCTTGAAAAATTATTCTTATACTTTTGTGGCCCGCAAGTATCTTGAACAAGCGAAAAACCCAAGAGTCCTCGGCTTGACAGCTTCTCCTAGTCATGATGCTTCAAAAATTAAAGAAATTTGTAAAAATCTTGGCATCGAGGCTATTGAAATAAGAACAAGAGAAAGCCCAGATGTTAAGCCATATTTACAAAAATTAACTTATATGCTTATCAAAGTAGAGTTTCCTCAAGAACTCAAAGAAATAAAAGATTTGCTCAAGAAAATTTATGATAAAAAAATAGAGGAACTTGTAAAAAGAAAACTCTTGTTTACAAAAGCAACAAAAACAAATCTTCTAGAATTGCAAACAAAACTCAAGAATATGATAACTTCTGGTGAAAAACATTTCAATGTGCTCAAAGGTGCAAGCGCCTGCGCTCAAGCGATAAAACTTCAACATGCTTTAGAATTGCTTGAAACTCAAACCGTAGAAGCTCTTTTTTTATACTTACAAGAACTCTACAATCAAGCAAAACAAAAGAAAAGTAAAGCCGTGGTCCAACTTGTCAACGCTAGAGAATTCCAAGACGCTTATTTGTTGCTCAGCAAACTTTACGAACAAAAATTCGAACATCCGAAACTTACAAAACTAAAAGAATTGCTTCTAGAGGAAATGAAAAACAAACCTCAAATTAAGACTTTGATTTTTTCCCAATATCGAGACACTGTAGCAAAAATTAATGACGAACTGGTTAAGCAAGGAATAAAATCAAAAATATTCATCGGTCAAGCAAACAAAAGGTTGAACGGCCTAAGTCAAAAAGAGCAACAACTAATTTTGCATGAGTTTAAAGAAGGTAAAATAAATGTTTTGATTTCTACAAGCATAGGAGAAGAAGGTCTCGATCTACCGGAAGTAGATTTGGTCGTGTTCTATGAGCCAATACCCAGCGCTATAAGGAAAATTCAACGCGCCGGAAGAACGGCTCGTTTAAAACCAGGGAAGCTTATAATTTTAATGACGAAAGGCACAAGGGACGAAGCTTATCATTGGGCTGCTTTCCACAAAGAAAAGAAAATGTACGCTATACTTAAAGATATGAAAGAAAACCTCAAAAAAGAAAAGAAACAAAAAGTTTTAAAAGAGTTCTTTTAGTTTTATAAAAGATGGAAAAGCATAAGGTTAAAGTATATAGCACAAAAACGTGTCCTTGGTGTTATGTTGCCAAGAATTTCCTTAAAGCTCACAAAATAGAATTTGAAGACATAGACGTAGCAGACGACCCAAAGGCGGCTCAGGAAATGATAGAAAAAACCGGACAAATGAGCGTTCCGGTTATAGAAATCGATGGAAAAATAATTGTTGGCTTCAATGAAAAAAAGATAAAAGAGCTTCTCGGAATTGAATAACTTTAGTAGCCTTCTTCGGTTAGCTCTCTCAACGGATCTTTTTTAGCTTCCTTAATCCAATTCTTAACTTGATATCTTTTTGCTTTTCCTCGCCAAGGCACTACTACTTCTTTTATTCCAGCATTAATGATAAGTCTACGGCACATTTTGCAAGGCTTTCCCGAAACTACAGTCCCATCAGGATTTTCACCAAAAACATACATAACTCCACCAAGCACATTCGCCCCTGTTCTGGCAGCATTAACTATTGCATTTGCTTCTGCATGAACGCTTCTACATAGCTCATATCTTTCGCCCTTTGGAATTTTCAACTCATTGCGTAAACATTTTTTCAAGTCTATGCAGTTCGGCGTTCCTCTAGGAGCTCCGACATATCCGCTAGCAACAATCGCATCGTCTTTAACGATAATTGCCCCGAATCTTCTTCTAAGACAAGTTCCTCTTTTGGCTATTTGCCTGGCAATTGAAAGATAATAAATGTCTTTTTCTGGCCTGCCAGTAATTTCTTTTTTAGCTTCTTTTTCCATGTTATTTTAAAAAAAGAAGAATTTATAAAAACAATTATAGTGCAATATATAAAATTCAATATATGAAATGAAAAATTAGGGTTGAAGAGATGATAATTGCGGACAAAAGAGAAAAAAATTCTCTCGTGATAGCAGAACTTTTAGAGAACAAAGCACAAGTAGAAATAAAGCACTTGAAAGTAGCCGATTATATACTCGGAGATATCGCCATAGAAAGAAAAACCGTCAATGATTTTATTTCGTCTATGCTAAGTAAAAGACTTTTAAGACAATTGCAAGAACTGAAACAATATCCGAAACAGCTTCTAATTATCGAAGGCATAGAAGAACAAGAACTTTATAACGATGAAGCCGCTAGTGGCTTGCATCCAAATGCGATTCGCGGGATGCTGCTTTCTATTTTGCTCAAATTTCAAGTTCCGATTATTTTTACAAAAGATTACAAAGATACTGCTCGTTTCTTACTTGTTTTAGAAAAAAAATTAAACAAGCCGGAACAAGAAGTCAGTTTAAAAGTAAAGAAAAAAACGAACAGCTTGCAAGAACAACAACAACTCATTCTAGAAAGTTTTCCTGGAATAGGGCCGAAAACTGCAAAAGCCTTGTTGAAAAAATTCAAAACAATAAAAAGTATAATTAACGCCAGTCTCGAAGAACTTGTAAAAGCAAAACTAAACAAGAAAAAAGCCGAGACGATGAAAAAAATTATTGAAACCAAATATCAAGACTAGTCCAGTCCAAATTTTAAAATATTCTCATAAATAGGTCCTTTTTCAGTTAGCGTTGATTTTTTCAACGAAAAAGCTTTAACATCAAAAACAAGCGGTTTGACTTCAACTTCTTTAATTTTTCTTAAAAACTTCTCTTTTTCTATGCTCTTAATTCTTGCTAAGGTTACATGACTTTCAAATTTTTCATTCTCTTTTTTCAACTTCAAACTAGAAAGAGCTTCTTCAATTTTTTCGTGAAGCTCGAAAAATTTATCGCGCGGCTCGAGAGCAACCCATAAAACTCTAATGAAAGAAGGCGAAAAAAAGCCACAGGAGCCCAAAGTTGCCTGAAATTTTTCAAACTTAATCTTTCTCAAAGCTTCTTTAACTTGGTTTACTTGATAATCTGAAAGCTCGCCCAAGAACTTTAAAGTTAAATGAAAATTTTCTTTTTCAACAAATTTTGCTCTAACAATGCTCTTAAATTGCTCTTGAACTTTTACTAGTTCATCTTTAACATTGTCGGGCAAATCGATTGCAATAAAAGTTCTCATGCTTTTCGATTAACTTCTAATTTAATTAAACAACTACCTGTAAGGATGCTTGTGCTTGGCAACAAACATTTCATGCGGCATAACTTTCTTCAAGTTTTCTTTTTGCAATCTAAGCAAGACTATCATTCCAGCTAAGGCAAAACATCCTGCCAAAAGAAAAACAAAATTAAAGCTTATTTTGTTGGCAAGCCAAGATCCTAAAAAAGCAGCAACACCTGTACTAATTCCAACCCATGCTGAGTAAATTGCCCATTCATGTCCCTGCTGCCCTTTTGTTAAGTTGCTTGCGAAAAGAGAAAACCATGCCGGAAAAGCCAAACCAGCTCCAAAACCATAAATGACTTGAGCCAAATAAAAATGCCAAACCGTTCTCGCGATCATATAAAAAAAAGGGACCAAGGCTATACAAAAAGTTCCAACGACAACCATCCAAAACCTATCTTTCGGAGTAAAAATTTTTGAAAAAATAAGTTGTAAAATAACTCTCGTTATTAAAAAAATCATAGAAGCCATGCCGACAACTGTCAAACTACCACCGGGCAAATAATCTTTTATATAAATGGCCAAAATTGGCGCAATCAAACCCAAACCGGACCAAAGAAAGGTATCCGAAGCTATCAAAAGTTTGAGCACCTTGTTCATTTTTAATTTGAATGAAAAAGAAAAATATAAATCTTTCTTTTATCATTACAATAGCTCAGCAACAATTTTTGCTGCTAGCTTGGCCGTCATGCCTTTAAAATCTTTTTCTGGATTCACGCATACAAGATCGATAGCTTTCAAGTTTTTAAGGACAGACAACTTTTGAATTAAATACAAAAATTCTCTCGAAGTCAAGCCGCCCGGCTCTATGTAAGCGACGCCGGGAGCAAAAACAGGATCTATAGCGTCTATGTCTATGCTTATATACAATTTTTCGAACCTTCTTACTTTCTCGACTATTTTTTGCACATTTTTTTTAAAATTTTCAAAAAGTTCTTTACAAGAAAAGAAAAGCAATTTTCTTTCTTTTGCAAAATTGATTTCCTCCAAGCAAGCTGCTCTTAAACCTACATGAACTATTTCTCTCGTAGAAAAAATTTTTTTCTCTATCAAGGCTCTCAACCATTCCTCATGATTCGGAAATTTATGAGGAGGCATACAATCTAGATGTGCATCAAAAACTAGAAGACCGCTTCTCTTATAAAATTCCTTAAAAGCTCTTGCCAGGTCATAACTTATCGAATGATCTCCTCCTAAAAAAACAACTTTTTCATCTTTTTTTAAGAATTCTTTTGCTTCATCAAAAATTTTCTCACAAGAAGATATTTCTTTTATTTGTCTTTGCTCCAACTCTATGCTTTTATAATTTTCATTGCTCCAAACATCTTCAATGGCTTTAAGAATTTCGTCTGGAGCTTTGACGGTTCCTTCTGCGATCCCTTCACGATATGCTCCTTTCGTATTCGTAAATGGAACTTTAATCAACATTTTCCGCTTCTTTTATAAGTTTTTCGACAAATTTAAAACCCTCTTGCCAAAAGTTCTTTGAACAAATATCAAAACCATATCGCAGCAACAATTTTTCCGGCTCCTCAGAATTGCCGGCTCTAAGCAAATCCAAATAACAAGGAAGAAAATCCTTCCCTTCTTCTTTATATCTTTCATACAAAGATAAAACAACCAAATTGGCAAAAGCATAAGAATAACAATAAAAAGGACTTTCATAAAAATGAGAAACAGTAAGCCACTCCCATTTAAAGTCTTCTAGCATACTGATTGCGCTTCCAAATTGTTCTTTCAAATTTTTCTCATACAATAAAGCAATTTCTTCCATAGACAAATTTTCTATATTTTCATAAACTTCTTTTTCAAAAATACTAAAAAAAGCTTGTCTTTGTATTGTGGCATACAAACTATCGAGCCTATCGAACATAAGATTTTTCTTGAATTCTCCTTTCTCCCTCTCGAATAAACTTTCGTAAACAAGAGTCTCTGAAAAAACAGAGGCCACCTCGGCCAAAGGCAAAGATGGATGAAAATTGAAGAAAGAATTTTTTGATGAAAGAATGGAATGAATAGCATGTCCAAACTCGTGAGCAATCGTTAGAGCATCGTAAAAAGTTTTCGAAGGATTCAACAAAACATAAGGCAAAAGTTCTGGAACGACAGAAAAATTAAACGCATTCGAAACTTTTCCTCTTCTCGTCTCAGAATCTACATGGTTGCTCTTTATTAATTTTATAGCGGAATTGTAAAATTCTGGGCAAAATTCTTTGAAAACTCTAATAACTAGTTGCATCGCCTCGCTATAGCCCATTCTTCTCGCCTTGCCTACAGGAGCATAAAGATCATATCTTGTCAATCTTTTCATTCCAACAAACCTTGCCTTCAACGAAAAATATTTTTGAAAAATCTCTACGTTTTCTTTACAAACAGAAAAAAGTTTTTCGACAGCCTCGTCCGGAACATCGTTGAGCAAATTTCTTACTGCTATAGCATCTTTAAAACCTCTCAACTTAATGTTTTCATTTTTCCAATCCAATGCAATGGCTTTATAAATTTCGGCTATTATCTCTTTGTTGTTTTTGAAAGGCAAGAAAAAGGCAGCATAGGCTTTTCTTCTTACATTTTTGTTTGCATCATGAATAAACTTAACCAACTGATCTCTTGTAAAATATTTTTTCTTTCCTTTCAATTCAAGTTCAAACAAAAATCTATTTACAATCATAGTATACAAAGTTTTTAAAATAAAATTGCTTGCAATATCCTTCAAATTGAGTATTTTTTCTTCAGATTCGTTCAATGTATACTTTCTGAATTTCCTCAAATTTTTTAAAAAATAACGATAATTTTCTGCTTTTTCCAAAATTCTTTTAGCATCTTTTTCTTCGAGTCTTTTCCAAAATAAACTGAAAAATAACATTCTATTTTCAATGTCTGCAGAAAACTGTTCTACTTGCCTTTTAAGTTTTATGGCTTTTTGATCATAAACGTTAGAATAAAACAAAAGGCTAGCATATCCAGAAAGCCTTGCAAGCATTTCTGCAATTCTTTCATTTTCTTTTAAAATTTTCAGAAAAATTTTAGCATCCATGTTTGGTTTCAACAATCCTCTAAAATTCTCGAATTCTCTTACCTTCAATTCAACTTTTTCAAAAAAATCCTCAACTCTACCAAGCACCAACTCGTTCAAGTCCCATCTTTGTTGTTTGAATCGAAGCATTTTCTTGTAAAACAACTATTGAAAAATATATTTTAAATTTTGTATGTTACAACTTAAAAATATATTTAAAACTTATTTCTTTCTAACAAAAAAGGCTTCGGGGAGCCTTTTCTTTTTCTTTTTACTCAAGCAACGAGTTTCATATCGATAGATATTTATAGACTAATTCGTAACTAACAACATGCTCGAACCATTGTTTGTTACTTTCGCATTGGTGCTAATTTCAGAGATTGCCGATAAATCTCAATTAATAATTCTAAGTTTAGCGCTAAAATATAAATCTCCTTTCAAAATTTTTCTTGTCGGATTGTCTGCTCAAATTTCAATGGATTTGCTTGCCATTTTTGCTGGAACTTTTTTTAGCTTTTATTTGCCATTCAACCTGGTTAAGATATTGATTTCTGTTTTGTTTATTCTTTTTGGACTATGGATTCTCGTTAAACCATATCTTATTAAAGTTAAAAAAAAGGATAAAATTTCAACTAAAATGCCAATAGCTACTTTATTCTTAACCGTTTTTCTCAGCGAGTTTGGAGACAAAACACAAATAGCCTCGGGCTTATTGGCTGCAAAATACAAGTCTTCCATTCTTGTCTTTATAGGACTTGTTTTAGCCCTTGCAGTAGCAATTGCGGTATATGTTTTAATAGGCACAAAACTTGCTGAAAAAATTCCAAGAAAAGCGATAGACAAAATTACGGCTTTCTTGTTTATACTCTTTGGCCTATTTAGTCTAATAAGTTAGTGCCTCTAAAAAAGAGATGTTATAAATTTTCCAAAGTTCAAAAATTAAAAAAGAAAGAAGGCAATAAAAATCAATTTACCAACTATCAAGTTATTAGAAAAATTTAAAAAGTTTTTTTTCTTGCGTGAAGCGAGAGAGTTCAGAAGGCTAAGGGTCTAAAAGAAGGAGATAAAAATGGCTTTCACTCCAGGAGGATGCAGAGACTTAAGAAAATACATGAACGACCCTGCCGTTATGAAAGCTTTTGGAAAGCTACTCACAGGGCGTTCTAATTATATGCCCGTAGAAGAAAGACCGCAACCAAGATGTCCCAATTGTAAAACTTTTCTTGAAGGCCATGAAAAATTTTGCCCAGAGTGCGGAACAAAACTCGAACAAAAAGATGAAAAAGCAAGTACCAACGAAAACAATTTTCCAATCAACTCTTAATTTTAAACTTGTTCTTCTTTAACAGAATTCTCTATTCATTAGAGCGCCTTGACTATTATTGCTTAAATTTTTCTCTTATCGGCTTGATTATTTTTTCAAGATACTCTGCAACTGCGTTTTTCAAATCAAAAGGATGCAAATTCCCAGAAACATAAGCTCGTTCGAGTTCAAAATAATCAAAAAACTCAAGAGGGCCTCCAAATTTCTTGGATCTTTCCACCTTGAATTTCTTTATTCTAGGAAAGATTATCAGCCTAGTAATTTGAAGCACAGGATTTTTTTCAGAAACTTTTTCTGGACAATAAGCATTTTGAATTTTTTTCTTTATTTCTTCATAAGAGTCAAAGACAGAAACATAAGAACCCGGAACGCTTTTCGACATCTTTTCTTCTGGATCTCTCAAAGAACCAATCAAAGGAACATGAAAAGCAATAAAAGAATGATTCAAAACTTTTTGCATTTCTCTACCAACCATGTGCACTTTCCTTTGTTCCAATCCGCCCAAGGCAATGTCTGCCGTAAGATATTTGATATCGACAACTTGCATCAAAGGATATAAAAGTTGAGAAATTGTAGCTTGATCTATGTTTCTAGCTATTTCTTGCATGCTTCTTAAACCTCTGCTAACTGTCAATTTCTGAGCCAGTCTAAATACATCGGCCAAGTAGTTTCGATTAAATTGAAAATCGCTCCCGAGAAAAATTTGAGCATTCGGACATATCGCTTTCAAAGTTTTTTTCCACATAGCAACCTCTTTACCAATTTCTTCTTCATTTCCTTTTCTATTCAAAAAAGCATGAACGTCTGCAACAAGTATTTTAATTTTAAAACCTGCTTTCTCCAAATCTTGAAGTTTGGTAATCGTAACGAAATGTCCCAAATGCAAGGGTCCAGAAGGTTCATAACCACAATAAACAACCGGATTTTTCTTTTTCTCAAGCAATTCTTTTAGTTCAGGTTCTGTAACTATTTCTGCGACATTTCTTTTTATGAGCTCTAACTTTGAATGCATAAAAGAATTAAGCCATACTGTTTCTTAAATTTTTCTGCACCGAAGCCACATAGTTTTAAAAATAAAAAAACTTAAAGTTGAAAGTGTTGAAAAATGCAAACAAAGACTTTATTCAAGTTATCTCTAATAGTGCTCTTGATTAGTCTCTTTCTTTTAGCAATACTATCAAACTCTTTAGAACCTAAAACAATAAAAATCGCAAACATAAACGAAAAAAGGCTCGACGAATGGGTCAAAGTAAAAGGCCGGACTTCTGAAATAAAAACAATAAAAACAGAAACAGGAAAAATGACTTTGTTCAAAGTTGTTGATGAAACAGGTTCAATAGAAGTTGTATTTTACGACTCTATAAACATAACGGAAAACGTAGAAGTTATTGGAAAAGTAACGGAATACAAAAACAAAATACAACTACAAGCAACAAAAATAAAAAACTTGTAAAAAATGCTGGCAATTTTAATTGCTATAATACTAGGAATTTTTGCTGGAATCATAACCGGCTTAATACCCGGAATTCATATAAATCTTGTCGCACTGCTTCTTTTCATTTTGTCGACTTTTTTCTTGAAACTTACAACGCCTTTTGTTTTAGCATGTTTTATAGTTGCAATGTCGATAACACATAGCTTTCTCGATTTCATTCCCTCGATTTTTCTCGGAGCTCCAAATGAAAAAACAGCTCTCAGCGTTTTGCCCGGCCATAGAATGCTACTCAAAGGACAAGGCTTCAACGCTGCAAAACTAACAACAATCGGCTGCTTTCTCGGAACTTTGATTGCTTGCTCTCTTGCTTTTTTCTTCGCAACTACTGCAAACTTTTTTTATCCTTACCTTCACAAAGCAATGGCTTTCATTCTAATAGCCATCTCTTTCTTGTTAATAATGAAAGAAAATAAAAAAATAGAAGCTTTGTTTGTTTTCTTATTTGCAGGCCTTCTAGGCTTTGCTACTTTAAATTTTAAAGCAATAAAACAACCATTGTTTCCTCTGTTTACAGGTTTGTTTGGCTCTTCTCTACTTGCAATTAGTTTCTTACAAAATGTTTCTTTACCAAAACAAAAAGATAAAAAAATTAAATTGAAGAAACAAGAAATAACGACGAGCTTCTGGTCTTCTATCCTTTCTTCAAGCCTTGTATCTTTTTTGCCAGGGATCGGTGCAGCGCAAGCGGCTGCAATTTCAAGCAGCTTGAAAAAAATGTCCGAACGCGCTTTTTTAATTCTTTTAGGAATGATAAGCACAATGACGATGATTTTCAGCTTTGTCGCTTTATTTGCTATAAAAAAACCAAGAACAGGCGTGGCTGTTTTTGTAGGAAAATTTTTACCGGAAATTACTATGACTCAACTTCTAGCGCTTCTCGTCGTGGCTCTAATTGCAGCTTCTACTTGTGTATTCATCTCCTTGTTTTTAGCAAAATTTTTCAGTAAAAACATAACAAAAATAAAATATAAGTGGCTTTGCTTCGGAATTCTTTTATTTCTGATTGTAATGACTCCTTTAATTTCCGGATGGCTCGCCTTAATTGTTCTCATAGCCGGAACTTCTCTCGGAATCTTAACCTCTGTTCTCGGTGTTAAGAAAATACACATGATGGGCTCCTTGCTCTTGCCGGTTATCTTATGGTACTTGTTTTAAAGCTAAAACCATTTGGCCAGTTTCTCTTGCTTTTCTGTTTCTTTTCCGAAAACACTCTCGATGTTTTGCTTCAACAACATCAATCCCTGTCGAGTGTAACTAGAAACATTGAATTCTTCAGCAAGTTTAATTGCTGGCTCAAGATATTTAAGAATGAAACCTTCTGCAATTGTAAAAATAATTCTTCCCCCACATTTCAAGCATTTGCCGAGCAAAGGCGGACGTCTGTATTTTTCATTACATTGCACGCATCTGAATTGTTGTCTTGTGAATTTATGGAAATTTCCTTTTATGTCTCTGACGAAATGCTTGTCCAAAACAAGCCTTGCAACATCGCTCATGTCTACTGCTCTTATTTTCTTCGCAAGTTTCATTTGCTTTTCAACCTTTTCCGACATGGTTGCAAGTTTTTTGTATGCACTACAAACATTCCCTTCATTTATGTCTGAAGTTTCATGAGTGAAAAAAATATTCTCAAAAGCTTTATCTCCGAATTTAACTCTGTCTGAAATTTGTAAAAGTTTAACGTCACGAGGCATCATTCTTTTTTCAGCTGCCATGTA
>JAWANM010000017.1:0-13120 GCA_038895375.1 Candidatus Pacearchaeota archaeon
GAACTTTACTGCAAAACAATACTTTTGTCAGCATTGCAGGAGCAAGCTTGCCTAGAGGCAACAATTCAGCCGGCCAAGGTCAAGAGCAATTGTATTATTGTTTGAGAGAAGTCCCAAGCAACTTAATTTCACAAACTTATTCGACAAACTTGTTGGGCTCATGGATAATAAGAGTTATTGCAGCGATGGTGCTAATAGTGCCGGCGAGAAGAAAAAAGAAAGTTGAGCAAATTACATTGCAAGAAAGCAGACTGCTTGAAATGCTAAGACTTGGAATTGCAGAAATAAAAGAAAAATATAATCTAACAACAGAAGAAATAATAAGACTTTTAGAAGAAAAAAAAGAAGAAATTCCGGTCTCGATTTTTACCGAAAATCTTGGAGCTCTAGAGGCAGTAGTAAAGTACATGAAGGAAGAGTTGAAAATGAATTATAGTGAAATAGCAAAAAGACTTAATAGAGACGAGAGAACAATTTGGGTAACTTATAGAAATGCATTCAAAAAGAAAAAAGAAAAGTTAGATGTTAAAGCAACCAAATTTTTCGTTCCTATTTCCATCTTTGCCGACAGAAGATTGAGCATTCTAGAATCTCTTGTAAGATATTTGAAAGAAAAAAATCTCACTTATGCTGAAATTGCGAAACTGCTTAACAGAGATCAACGGAACATATGGACAATCAACTCGAGAGCAAGAAAAAAACTATCAAAAATAAAAGTTGAGAATGGAAATATTTAAAAACCATAAATTTTTTACGTTATCATATTTAGTAAATAAAATGAGGAAAAATTCATTTTTTATAATTTTGATTATAGCTTTGATTCTCGTGATACCTTTTGTTCATGGTTTTAATCTTTTAGACTGGATTATGGGAAAAGCAACACAGCAGCCAACAGAGGTTTCTATTGTTGTTGCTGGAAATCCGCCTACAGTAGATGATATATCGCCTATTCCAGATCAAAGCGTTACAGAAGCAAGTGTTACATATGTTACGTTTTATGCACTTGTATCAGATCCAGACGGTACTGAAAACATATATAATGTGAATGCAACTTTCAATAAAACTGGAGAAGAAACAAGATATAATTCGAGCTGTGTTAAAGTGAGTAATTTGAATGCAACTCAAGCCAATTATTCTTGTACAATAGGCATCTGGTATTGGGATGGTGCTGGTGGCTGGAATGTAACTGTAACTGCAAGAGACTTAGATAATAATGTTGCTGATCGAATGGAAGGCTTTACATTGCTCGAATCAACTTGTTTCGTTATGTCGCCTTCTACTTTGACATGGCCAAGTGTTGCTCCTGGTTCAAAAAATCAAACTTCAAACAACGATCCTTCTTTGCTCAATAACACATGCAACGATGATATTGAAGAAGGCAATATTCAAATCAAGGCTCTAAACTTGCATGGCGAAACAAATCCTACTTACTACATACCAGCAGAAAACTTTACAGCAGACATAGACACAGGAGGCTCTCCGCCAGCAGAATGCGATGGAACTTTACTGCAAAACAATACTTTTGTCAGCATTGCAGGAGCAAGCTTGCCTGCAGGCAACAATTCAGCCGGCCAAGGTCAAGAGCAATTGTATTATTGTTTGAGAGAAGTCCCAAGCAACTTAATTTCACAAACTTATTCGACAAACTTGTTGGGCTCATGGATAATTAAAATATTGTAAGCAAGAGAGAAGCAAAGCAAAAAACTACTCGGAAAATAAAATACAAAAAATAAAAGCGATCCCGATAAGGAAAAGTTTAAAAGATAAAAAAACTTCAAAAAAGTAAAAGAGGGTGAAATGAGATTGAAAAGTTTTGTATTCATTGCACTTATAGCATTTCTATTTAGCTTTACAAGTGTAAAAGCCTTTGGTGTTACATCGCCTTACTGGAAAGAAAGACCTTTAGAGATGGCACCTGGAGAAATAGCAACAGTTACTTTGTTATTACAAAACATGGTTGGGACAGAGCATATAAGAGTAAGAGCTGAAATAATAAATGGAACCGAAATAGCGGAAATAATAGATCCTAGTAAAGAATATTTTGTTCCTGTAGGAGCAAAAAATGTTACAGTTAATTTGAGGATAATAATTCCTTCGAGTGCTCCAGAAGGTAAAGAGTATACCATAGGTATTGCTTTTACAACAATTAAACCAAGCACAGGAGGTGGTGTTGTACTAGGTACAAGTATAGAAAAATACTTTCCTGTAGTAGTAAGAACTCCTACACCACCAACTCCGCCTAATGTTCAAGAGAAAAAATTCCCTATATGGCTCATTATAGTAATAATTCTTGCAGTGCTCATTTTTATAATTTGGCTTCTCACGAGAAAGAAAAAAGGAAAAGAAGTTTCTAAAAAGAAATAAAGTTTTGCAAAGTTATATGAATAGTAACTAGCAAAGATGCAAAGCTTGTCAAAAAATCAATAAATAATTTTAAATACCAGAACAAATTTTGATATGTATGAAAAAAATTATAATTTTTTTTGTTATCTGCTTTTTCTTGCTTGCTTTAGCTCAGAAATCTTTTGGAATAGATGTTGTTGGTAATTTTTATTTTATTGGTGAAGCGACTTCAAATCAAGTAAGCGCGTCAATTACAGTTATAAGTGTTGCGCCGACGATCTTTATATTATCGCCAAAAGAAAATAGGACTTATAGAAGTGAGAACATTTTATTGAAGTATTCTGTCTATGATGCAAATGGTATTTCTCTTGTCTGGTATAACATCGATAATGGAAGCAATATAAGTTTGGGAAACTTCTCAAATGGTCGGCATTACTTCAATGTTTCTCAAGGCGAGCATACTTTATATCTTTATGCAAACAATACCCTAGGAGCTGAAAATTTTTCAAGCGTTAAATTTTATGTAAACAATACAAAAATTATTGTTGTTTATGAAAATTTCAGAGGAGAAAAGAAAGGCAATTCTACAGATTTCGATTCTTTGAGTGATGAGGAACTAGAAAATCTTTCTGGAATGATTCTTGAAAATACAGATTATGGCAAGATTTTATGGCTTGAGAGCATAAATATTACAGCGGATAAAAACTCAAGTGATAAGATAACGAGGTTGGACGATAATGTAATAATTGCAAATGCTTCCATTTTTGTTAACGAAACAGAATTACCAAATTTAAACAAAAAAGCAACATTGTGGTTTTACAATCTCAGCTTTAGAAATCCTATTGTTTTAAGAAATGGTGAAGTTTGTCCGGCTTCTATATGTACAGATTTGCTTTACTTTAATAAGACTCTAAAAGTTAATGTCATAGGCTTTACAAATTATTCTGTAGAAGAAACTCCAGAAGAAAGGCCCGGTGCTGGTGGTGGCGCTGGCGGCGGAGGTGTTGCTTTAGAAAATGTTAGCGAAATACTTTTTTTCTTTTATCCCAGTTTGATAAAACTAAACTTGATGCAAGGAGAAAAAGAAGAAATCGATTTAAAAATAAAAAATCTCGATGAGAAGGATATAGAGTTTCAATTGAGTTCCGATTTTAATATAGATTTTTCTGAAAAAAATTTCATACTCAAGCCGAAAGAAGAAAAAGACGTTGTTATTTACGTCCATATTCCTAAAGAAATAGAGCCGGATGTTTACATAAGAAATGTTTTCATTACAGCAAAGAAAGAAAATTTAGTCAAAACGGAAAAAGTTAAAATTGTTATAGTTGTAAGCTCAAAGGAAAAACTTTTTGATGTTAAAATCAAAATACCAGAAGAATATAAAGTTGTTAAGCCCGGTGGATCGGTTCTTGCAGAAGTAGAAATTTATAATCTTGGCTCTACTGCCGAAAAAGTAGACGTAGAGTTAAGATATTCTTTGATAGATCTTAGCAATAATGTTTTGCAAGAAGGAATTAAAACCGTTGCCGTTCAGACAAAAATTTCTGAAGTAATAAAGCTTGTTGTTCCAAAAATAACTAAAGAGGGAAGATATATTTTTGTAGCAATCGTAACTTACAATGGTCAGAAAGCTTTTGCTAGCGACGACTTTTATGTTAAGGAAGAAAGAAAACTTAAAAGTACAGAGCTTTTTTTAATAATTTTTATTACAATACTTATAGGAATTCTCATTTGGCTTGAATACAGAAGAGTCAAACGCGCAGAAAAAATAGAAAAAATTGTAAGAGGTATTGTTCTGTCTAAAGTGAAACTAAGATAGATTATTTTTATTTTAGTATTTACTTTACAATAGTTAGATAATTTTTTATACCTCCCTTGTTTCTGCTATTTACCTGACACGGACACTTCGGTTGCCCTGGAAAGGGTGCTACCATAGCAGCCTCTGGCAAGTGTTCAAGAAGTAACGGGGGACTGGACTATAACTCCCTCGTGAAACCTGCACTTGCTAAGCTTGTCTATGGGGCAAGGAAGATAACCTTCAGGGTAAGTCGAAAGGTTAGATTGATTCGACGTTTATCCAAGGCACTTCCTTACCGAGTCCAGATGTCAGGTACTTTGTTTTTTAAATAAAGCAGGAAGGTAAAGATGGTAAAAAAGGCAAAAGCAAAAAAGAAAAAAGCAAAAGTTAAGAAGAAAGAAAAAGTAAAAATTGAAGCTAAAAAAATAAAACAAGCAAAAATAAAAAAGAAGCCTAGGAGTGCTAGTAAAAAAAGTAAAGAATCCAAGGTTCTTAAATTAATCAAGCTTGCGAAAGCGCGCAAACGCAAGAGCAAAAAGAAAATTTGACTTTCTATTTTATTTCTGAAAAATTTTGTTGGACTTTAATGGCTTGACTCATAAATTTTAGAGCTCTTAGCAAAAATTAGTGAAAAGTTAGCATGGAATTAAATTTATAAAATTTAGTTTCAAGTACTCATTATGGCCAATTTTGATAAAGAAAAATTCATTGAGTTTATTCTAGATAACAATATCATCGGTTTTTTCGAGAAGCCAATCAAGCTCAAGTCTGGAAGAATGTCGAATTGGTATGTGAACTGGAGGATTGTTACTGGAGATGTTTATTTACTCGATCAATTGGCGAATTACATAATTGCTTTCACAAAAGATTTGGGCTTAAAACCGGATTGTTTTTATGGAGTTCCGGAAGGAGCAACGAAAATTGCAATAATAACGCAGTATAAGTGGGCCAGCGGATCTGAAAATTATAGGCCCCATAGTCACGCTTTGCCTATGGGAAGAGCCAAACCAAAAAATCACGGAGCGCCAGAGGACAAGTATTTTATTGGAGCGCCAAAAGGAAAAACAATTGTTATTGAAGATGTTGCAACAACAGGAGATTCTTTGTTGGAAAGCATTAACGCTTTAAGCGAGCAAAAAGTTCCAATAATCGCAGCTTTTGTTCTCACAGACAGAATGGAATTGAAAGATGGAAAAAGTGTTCGAGAGATTGTTTCATCGAAAAATGTCGAGTATTTTGCTTTGAGCAATGCTCTAGAGCTATTGCCCAAAGCATACAATAAGTTAAAACCAGATAAGCGAATTGCAAAAGCAATAGAGGAAGAATTTGAAAAGTATGGAGTTGAAAAAATTAAATTGGTATAGGAAAATTTAAATCGTAAGCTTTATATACCTTTGTTGTTTCTAAACACTATCTCAAAAGGCAAAAAATTCAAATCATAACTAAGTCATTAAATCACAGATAATCACAGATCATGTGTCAATTGCGCTAATAAGTTATATTTAATCTTTTTACACAGAGTCAGCAGGAATTCTATGACTTAGTTATGTAAATTTAAAATGGGAAAAGTATCACCTCCTTCGATTAAGTACATAATAAAAGCAAGATTTACTGCAGAAGGTGTTGTAGAAAAGCCAGACGTTATAGGAGCTATTTTTGGGCAGACAGAGGGCTTGCTTGGCGAAGAACTAGAGTTGCGAGAGTTGCAGAAAAAAGGCAAGATAGGAAGAATAGAAGCCAATTTGGAAGTTAAAGATTCAAGAACACAAGGCATAGTAGAGATTCCTACATCGATAGATAAAACAGAAACTGCTCTCATAGCGGCAGCAATAGAGACTATCGATAGAATCGGCCCTTGCGATGCCAAATTTGAGATCTTGAGCATTGAAGATGTGAGGATGAGTAAAAGACAATACATTGTAGAAAGAGCAAAAGCTTTATTCGAGAAACTCACAGCTAGTCTGCCGGAAATTAAAGAGATCGAAAATGAAATAGCGAGTTATGCAAAAACTTCGAAAATTTCTGAGTTCGGCCCAGAGCGTTTGCCTTGCGGTCCGGATATGGAAAATCCTGAAATTATAGTAGTCGAGGGAAGAGCAGATGTTTTGAACTTGCTAAAAGCAGGAATAAAAAATGTTATAGCAATGAATGGAACTGTTGTGCCAAAGACAATTAAAGAATTGGGCAAGACAAAAAAATTGATTCTGTTTGTTGATGGCGATCGTGGAGGTTTGCTAATAGCGAAAGATGCTATTCAGCATGCACAAGTTGCCAAGATAGCAAGAGCACCAGACGGCAAAGAAGTCGAAGAACTTACTGAAAAAGAAATCAATGTTTGTTTGAGAAATGCTTTAAGTGTAGAAGATTTTAAAAAAAATTACTTCAAGAGGCGAGAAAGAAAAACACAGCAAGAAGAAAAAGCAAGCGAACATGAGCTTGTTGGTGTGAGTAAAGAGCATACAGCAATGCCATCTATAAATTTTGAGCAAATCGTCAAAAAAGTCGAGGGAACAAAAGCGTGCATAATAGTTTTTGATTCCAGCGGAAAAAAACTTGTAAAAAAAAGCATGAACGAATTGACAAAATTTTTGCATCGTTTGAGAGAAAATCGTCAAAAAATATACGCTCTCGTTATCGATGGAACCTTGACGAAAGGCATTTTGAACTTGGCAGAGCAACTTTCTTGTCAATATATTGCCGCGCGAAATTTTCAGGCAACCAGCGAGAAAATTAAGTTCTTGAGTTTTTAGGGAAAGTAGTGAAAAAACGAAAAAGCAAATTTTTTCAAATTCTATTTATCAAAGCAAGTTTTTTGAATTTTATTTCTTTTTTCTTGACTTTTGTTTTAAGAGTAAAAAGTAGAAAGCAAAATAAAGGAGAAACAACTTTAGCATGCAAGAAACAAAACAAATTTATTTTTTCTCGACAACATCAATGCAGATTCCTGCTGCAACCGTTTGTCCCATGTCACGAATTGCAAATCTTGCAAGATAAGGATTTTTTTGTTGCGTTTCTATTACAAGAGGTTTCATCGGTTTTAATTTGACTATTGCAACTTCTCCATTCTTCAAGAAATCCGGTTTTTCTTGCAAGACCTGGCCTGTTTTAGGATCTAGTTTCTTGATAAGCTCTACAAAGCGAACAGGAACTTGTGCCGTGTGAACATGCAACACCGGTTGATAACCTACTGCAATAACGGTAGGATGATTAATAACTACTATTTGCGCTGTGAACTCGTCCGCAACTGTCGGCTGTGAGTCGACATGTGAAATAACATCGCCACGAGCGATGTCTTGTTTTCCTACTCCGCGTATGTTGACTCCAACATTATCGCCTGCAATTGCTTCTTTTAGCGATTCATGATGCATTTCGATTGTTTTAACCTCGCCCGTGATTCCTTTTCCTGTTCTGGCAGGCAAAATGATAACTTTGTCGCCAGGCTTCATTTTTCCCGTTAGTATTTTGCCAACAGGAACAGTGCCGACGCCTGTAATGCTATAAACATTTTCGATCGGCATCCTTAGCGGCATATCGACAGGTTTTTTAGGAGGCTCGAACAAATCAAACTGTTCAAGCAAAGTAGGACCGTTGTACCATTTCAAATTTTCGGATTTTTTTGTAATATTGTCGCCGAAATAAGCGCTTGCCGGTATGAAATTAATTTTTTCTACTTTGTAGCCTGTCATCTTCAACAAGTTTTTAAGATCTTCTACAACTTTGTTATATCTTTCTTGAGAGTAATTTACAGTGTCCATCTGATTGACAAGTACTGCAAGCTGTTCGACGCCCATTGTTCTGCATAGCCACACGTGCTCTTTTGTTTGTGCCATTATGCCGTGTTGTACAGCAACAACAAGGATAGCAGCATCTGCCTGGCTTGTTCCTGTGATCATGTTTTTTACGAAGTCTCTATGGCCCGGGGCATCTATGATGGTTACTTGATATTTTTTAGTAACGATTTTCTTATAAGCCAAATCTATAGTTAATCCTCTTTCTCGTTCTTCTTTCAAACGATCCATAACAAAAGCAAATTCAAAACCTTTTTTTCCAAGCTTTTCAGCAATATCTTTCATCTTTTGAAGCTCTTGCTCAGAAAACATTCCGCTTTCGTATAGAAGTCTACCTATGGCTGTGCTCTTTCCATGATCGACGTGTCCTACGAAAATGACGTTGAAATTTGGTTTCTCGCCTGCCATGTTTTAACTTAAAGATTTGTATTTATAAATCTTTCGTTTGTGGCTTACTAAAGAAGAGATAATTACGAAGCAAACTATTTTTGAGACATTTGTTTTGCTATGTTGCTACAATTGCTTACAATCCTTTCTATGTTGACCATCAGTTCTGAGAACAACATTGCTGTAGCCGGCGTTTCTTGTTTGACAAGCAATTTTAGTTTGTAAACTTCTCTAAGTTGTTTAATCTCTAGCTGAACTTTTTTTTCATGCTGCAAATCATAAGGTTTGTCCTCGAAAATTTTGGAGCAATTTGAAAGCAGTAAGAAAACTTTTTTGCTCAGCTCTTCTAAGAAGTGTTGCGTCTCTTGAGAGAGTTTTTCTTTATTCATTTCTTTGTACCTCAATATTTGTGCCATGTTCAACGTTCTGTCTGCTATCCTTTCTATTTCGTCGACAATTAGAGAGTATATCACCAAACATCTAGAATCTTCTTTCGGCATTCGTGGATTTTTTCTTGAAACTTCGTCTAAGAAAGAAGCAATCTCGCCTTGCAAACTGTCTACAGCATCTTCGAGCAAGAGAATCTGTTGAAATTTTTTTTCATCAAATTTTTTTTCAAGTTCTAAAGTTTTCTGAAACATTTTTTCTGCCAATTTGAATTGCCTTTTTAATTCTTTTTTTACAAGCTCTAAAGCTTTTCTTGGCTTTCCTATGAAACTTTTGTCTAGGTAATATGGCAAAAACTCTATCGATTCGTCTTTCCCTGGAACAAGTTTTATTATAAAATTCGAGAATTTTTTCAAGATCGCAAGAAAAATAAAAGCCATTGTTATGTTGAAGAAAACATGAAATAAAGATGCTTTTAGCTCTACTGGAATTTGTATCGATTCGAGTAAAGAGCTCAGAGGCCATAAAAAAGGTAAAAAGAGCAAAACGCCGAAAACATTGAAGAAGAAATGCGCAAGCGCTGTTCTTTTTCCGTTTATTGAGCTGCTTATCGAAGCTATCAAGGCTGTAGCAGTTGTGCCTACGTTTGCTCCTAGCACTATCGCGATTAAGGCAGGAAGTGTAAGCAAGCCATGGTGAGCGAGCATTATTGCACTGCTGATTGTGATTGCGCTACTTTGAATTATTGCAGTAAAAGCGATAGAATAAAGGAGAGCAAGATATGGATTTTTTGCTTTTAAAAACTCTCCGAGGCCTGCGGACTTTATAGAAGCGATTGCATGAGAAACAAGAAACAAACCAAAAAAAATTATTCCTATGTAAAAAATTATTTCTCCTATTTTTTTAGTTTGTCTCAAGAAAAAAAGAATAAAGCCGGCGAAAATCAACAAGAAAGAAATTTTTGTTATTCCGAGAGCTACAAGATTTACAGTAACTGTGGTGCCTATGTTGGCTCCAAACAATATGCCTAAAGAGCTATAAAAGCTAAGAAGCCCAGAGCTTACGAGCGCAATAGTCAAAACTGTTGTAGCGCTACTGCTTTGATTTAGTGCTGTCATAACAGCGCCAAAAAAAACTCCATAAATTGGTTTTTTCGTTATTTTTCTTAGATAAATTGTGATTCTGTCTTTGACAAAATTTTTTAGTTTTTCGCTAAGCAAAAGAATTCCGAATAAAAACAAAACAATTCCGCTGACGAAAAAAATTATCGTTTGCAACATTTTACTTGCTTTTTTTGAAGAATTCTAATGCATCATAAAGCTCGCCGTAAATTTTCGCTTGCTCTTCAAGGCTTTTGCCTTGCATTACAGCCTCGATAGCTTGTCTGCAAGCTCTTGCGCCTGCGATAGTTCCTTTTGGATGTCCATGAATGCCGCCTCCGAATTGAATTATTATATTGTTTCCAAGATGTTGCATTAAGAAAGGAACATGCCCGGGATGTAAGCCGCCAGAGCAAACGGCAAACATCGGTTTTTTGTTGAACCACCTTTGCTCTAAAATATGGCCTGCTTCATCTTTTCTTATTAGATTTTTTTCAATTTCTTGGTCTATAGCTATAACCTCTTTTTTCGGGCCTTCCATTTTGCCTATAATTGTTCCGATATGCAACTGATCTAGGCCTATAAGTCTTGAGATTTTTGCTATAACGAGCATGCTTATTCCGTGCTTCGGGTTTCTTGTTAAAGCCGCATGACCAGCACGATGAGCGTGCAATACTAGCTTGAGTTGATCGTTGAATTTTCTCAAGGTTTGTAAGGCACTCCAGCCTAAGGTCATTATATCTACCATAACATATTCGCCGCCAACGCGCTTGACAAATTCTGCTCTGTTTAGCATTTCTTGTGTTTCTGCTGTTATATTGGCCATGTAGACTTTTCTTTCTCCCGTTACTTTTTCAGCCAAATCGCGAGCTTTGAGCGTTTCGATGACACGCTTTTCGAATTTGTTGAAACTTTGACTTGAAAGATTTTCATCGTCTTTTACTATGTCGCAGCCGCCGATCCAAGCGTTGTAAGCTAGTTGAGCATGCCTTTCTTCGTTTAGTCCTAGTTTTGGTTTTATGATCGTTCCTATCAATGGTCTTTTCTTGACACGCAGCAATTTTCTTATACCTTTTATTCCATACAAAGGACCTGGAAAAGATTTTACAAGTTTTTTTGGAAAATGTACATCGAGCAATTTTAGATTTTTTACGATTTTCATTCCGAAAATGTTTCCCGCTATGCTGCTTAAAATTTGCGGCATATTCCCGGGCTCGAAAAGTTCTTTTGGATAAGCTATTTTTACTATGTTTTTTTTGATCGAAAAAACTTTTGCAGCAAGCTTTTCAATGCTTTTGGGTACAGAAATTTCTGTCCATGTTCCGATACTGCTTTCAGCAGCAACAGCACCTGCGGCTTCTTTGATCGAGCATTTCCATGGTTCAATGTAGAAAATACATATAAGATCGTCTTTTTCAGGCTCGTAGTTTGTGTCTACGTAATCGACATATTTCATTCTAACCTCTTTTTTATTTTCAAGTAAAAAGATTTTATAAAACTTTTCAAAACAATATTTAGCACGCGAGCATTAGAAAAGTGGGGCTGCCAGGATTTTCAGCTTTCCGCTTTCGAACCCGGATCTCGTGCGCCCTAGGCACGTATACTAACCAAGTTATACTACAGCCCCTAATTAAATTATTTTTATTTTACTTTTAAATATTATGATGCTCGAGAGTCTTTCTTGATTTTTATTTCTGCTTTTTTCTCTTCTATTTCGAACTTAACAGGAAGAAATTTTTCTATGACGAAAGCGTTTGTCTTTGCATGCTCGCTAATAATAGAAGTTTTTAAAGAACCGCCCGTTAAAGCAAGATAAGGAAGCAACTGGTCGGCTGCATGAACATCGACAACAGCGTTTTTTTCAAGCTCGTGTATTAAGCTTTGTGCAGCTTCCTCGGCTACTTTTTCTGCAGGCTTTTTTTGCTCACCAAGAGCGCATGCTCCTAGGAAAGAATTTTCAGTTTCGAGCCACAACGTTATTGTGCTCCCTGGACTATAGCTTTCTGCATATTGTGTTTTTATTTCTATCGGCAAATTGAGCTTGCTCAACAATTCCTTGGCTTTTTCGGCTTGTCTTTCTGCAACTTTTGCTTTTTTCAAGTGCTGCGAAGCGATTGAAATTCCGTGAATGCAAATGAGTTTGCCTTGATCTGTAAAGCGATACTCCTTTAGCTTCATAGGTTCTGCCTTGAAAATTATTTTACCTCCTCCTTTAGGAAAAAAACCTCTTCTTATTATCTGTAAAGAAGCTTTGTAATCCAATTTCGATAATAATCTTAGTAAAACTTCGCGAATATAATCAATTGATGGGGCCATCTTAACATCGGTGCCTCCTATAATTTCTAATTCAATCGGCGTCGAGATTATCGTGAGTGCTGGCATCAATGCTTGTAAAACAAGAGCTATAGAGCCCGCAGTACCAATATCGATTTTTAAATGCTTTACTTCTATTTTACAAGGCTTGAAAAAAAGCTCTTGAGAGCCGAGAAAGTTTCCTTTGACTTCTGCATTACAAAGTTTTGCTATAGAGTTGACACAAGCAAGATGTTGAGCGGCAAGTCCAGGATTTTTTCTTTTTGCTCTTATGTTGCTCATATGAAACGCTTTTCCTGTTAAACAGCTTAACGCCAATGCTGTTCTTATGATTTGACCTCCGCCAGATCCGTAACTACCGTCGATTTCAATCATGCTATCCATACATTTTTTAAATCTAAAACACTTTAAAATTTTATGTCAGGTCCTGGAGAAGGAAAATATCTTTTGAAGAAAGTTAAAGTTTATTTGCACGAAAAAGGAAAAAGTAACGCGAGAATTACTCATATCGACATAGAAAGCGATGAAATTGCAGAAATTATCAAAGAAGGAGAAGCAACGTATTGTGCTGGCAAACAAGGAGGCTGTTTTATCGGCTTGAAAAAAGAGATGCTCGAAAGAGCGGAGAAATTAATCGAGAAGAAAAAACTAAAAAATGAGTAAGAAAAAAATCGGTAAAAACTTTCTTTTTGTTACTTTGATAATAATTTTCTTTTTGCTAGGTTTTTTTGTTGGCTTGAACTACAAAAGCGAAGAAAAATTCAAAGAAATAGAAATAGAAGAATTATCTTTGAAAAATTTTCGAGAGGTCGAGGCTTATTTAGAAGGACAAACTCTTTTTTTAAAGCGTGAGTGCAAAACAATTATAATGACAATAACTCCAGAGCAAGCAATGTCTATTGAAGTGGCATTAAAAAATAAAACAACCGAAAGACCTTTGACGCACGACATAATAAAAAATGTTTTTGAAATTTATGATATAAAAGTTATGCATGTGATTGTTC
>JAWANM010000018.1:0-10627 GCA_038895375.1 Candidatus Pacearchaeota archaeon
TTTTCTTGAGGGCTTCTTCAATGCTTACTTTTATTGTGTCTTCAATGTAAAGCGTAAGAATTTCTTTTTTTACTTTTTCGATTTCGATTTCATTTTCTTTTGCAGGATCGAAAAAAACCTCTATTTCGGCTTGATTTATTTCTCTTAGCCTTACCAATCCTTGCCTTGGAGAAATTTCATTTCTGAAAACTTTGCCAACCTGGGCTATGGCAAAAGGCAGTTTGACACGAGATGTTTTGAAGATTCTTAAAAAATTTGTAAAAATAGATTGACAAGTTTCTGGTCTTAAGTAACAGGGTTTGTTTTCTGCTCCTATGCCTAGTTTGAACATCATGTTCCATTGTTCTGTTTTTTTTAGAGCACCGTTGCATTTAGGGCATCTTATGTTATACTTTTTAATCAACTCGTCATACTCGCTACTTGACATTTTTTCCGAGATTCTTTGATTTGTTTTCTCTTCTATTAGTTTGTCTGCTCTTGTTTTGAAATTGCATTTGCTGCATGCCACTAAAGGATCTATAAAATTTTTTAAGTGCCCCGATGCAATAAAAACAGATTCCGGTAAAATTTGAGAACCGTCTATTTCTATCATGTTTTCTTTTTCCACAAGTTCTTTGCGCCATACTTTGATTATGTTGTTTTTAAGTGCAACTCCGTTAGGGCCGTAATCGAAAAAACCGGCTTGTCTGTCTGGATATATTTCAGCCGTCGGCCAGAAAAAACCTCTTTTCGAGGCAATTTCCATTATTTTTTCAAAGCTATTCGCCATGCATCTTATAGTTTTAAATTCTTTTTAAGTTTTTCTTTAGATTTTTATTAAAAATCTTAGAACGTAGAGAGATGTGCCTGCAGCAATCGGCACGAAGAGGTTGTCGTCCGCTTCGTCCTCGCCTATTTTTATTCTGAGAGCTTCTACAAGCATTCCTACGATTGCAGCGATTGCGGCATAAACGATTGAAACAAAAATAGATGCAACAAAAAAAGCGACGATACAGCCCAGCAGTCCTGCAAAATCTTTGTGTTTTTTGTAAAATTTTTTTGTCAAAACTTTTCTTGCAATGCTTGCTGTCGGATCTCCGAAAGTTAGTACCGCAATAGAAGCCAGAGCAATGTCCGAAGGAAAAAGTTTTGCTGTAAGGAGACATCCTGCAAGAAAAAAAACAAAGCCTTTTCCCGGGAATTTTGTCTCTTCTTTTTTGCCCAATTTTTTTAAAATTTCATTGAGCAATGGTATTTTTGTTTTTAAAGAAAGCAAGGATAGCAAAACAGCAATAAGAAAGAGAAGAAAAAGCATTATCAAGCTTAGTGGTCTAGAAACAACAATTAAGGTAATCATTATTATTGCACCGAAAAGCATATGCAAAGAATGTCTGATTATGCTTTTTTCCATTTTATTTTTTTTGCAAGCAATGCAAAACCATAGCCTATTATGAAGGCTCCTGCCACATCGCTAAAGAAATGTATTTTGAAGTATACTCTTGTAAAGACAAGTAAAAAAACGAAAATAGTCCATGAAATTTTTATTGTTTTTTGTTCTAGAAAAGGGATGGTTGTGAAAAGTAAAGTGGCGTGACCAGAAGGAAAAGAATTTGTTCCCTCTATCGGTCTTGGTCTGGCGATTATGTTTTTTAAAGCAAGATTGACTATAGCAGCAAGAACAAAAGCAATAAGAAATTTTGGAAAATTCTTTTTTTCTTTTTTTAAAAGCATTAAAAAAAACATAAAGCAAACCAACCAAATTTCGAAGTAAGGTTCTTTTTGTATGAATAAAAGTATTGAAAAGAAACGATCTAGAGAAGAGAATTTAATTGCATCGAGGAAAGAAAGCAAGCTATAATCGAACGCAAAAAAAATTATCATTAAAATTCCTGCTAAAATAAGCCATTTTGCTCTTTTCATCTTTTAAAAACAACAAAGTTATTTAAATAAATTTTGCATAGCATGTTTATGAAACAACTAAAATGGATTTTTGTTCGTTATGCTCTTGCAACTTTGGCAGTTTTCTGTTCGCCTTTCTTTTACAAAATTTTTAGACCAATAACTTATTGGCTTTTATTTTTCTTTTCGTCCATCTTCTATAACGTTTCTTTTAATGGAAATTATTTGCTTGTCGATTCCTTTTCTGTCGAGCTTGTAGATGCTTGTATTGCAGGATCTGCTTATCTACTGCTTTTATTGTTGAATTTACTAACTCCTAAAATAAAATTTCATAAAAGAATTTTTTTATTTCTAGTTTCTTCTGTAATGTTTTTAATTATCAATATTTTTAGATTGCTTGTTACGATTCCTTTTTTTGGGAAAAACGGTTTTGCTACGATACACATAACTTTTTGGTTTATTAGTATAGCATTTGTTGTTGCAATATGGTTTTTTTGTGTTCGTATTTTTGATCTGAAAGAAGTACCCGTTTATTCTGATGTTAAAACAATTTTAAAATTTCTAAAAAGCCGAGAGAAGCGAGAGTAACTGCAATTCCTGCAATCAGAACACCTATCGAGATTGCAAGAATAGCCTTTTTAGCATCGAGTCCGAGAAGCCAGGCAATGATGCTTCCTGTCCATGCTCCCGTTATTGGTAAAGGAATTGCAACAAAAACAGTTAAAGCAACAAAACCATAACGATTAATGTTTTTTTTCAAATTTTCTTTTTTTATTCTTTTTATTATGCCGTGATCTCTTAAAGATTTTTTAAAAATGAATAAAGAAATTTTATCAAGCGCGAAGAAAACAAAAGGAGCTACAAGCATGTTTATTGTAACACAAAGAGAAAAAGCCACTAGCGGATTTATTTTAGAAGCAATAGCCAAGGGAATTGCTGCTCTCAACTCTGAAATCGGAGCAAAACTTAGGAGAAGGCTTGCAAGAAGTACATTCATTTTATCCGAATAAAGCAGCCAAGCCTTCTGCAGCTTCTTCTGGTCTTTCTTTTTTCTCTTCTTTTTCTTGCTTTACAGCAACTTGAGTAGCTTGAGGTGTTGCTTGAGCTTCACTCAGTATTTTTTCGATGTCAACATCTTTCAAGCTAGCTACTATGTTTTTAATTTTAGTCTCGTCTGCTTGCGAGCCTGTAGATTCTATAACTTTTCTCAAATTTTCTTCGTTTATTGGTTTTCCAAGTTTGTGCAAAAGCAAGGCAGCATATATGTACTCCATTTTTTTTTCATTCAGTTTGGTTTTTTAAATTTTTTGATAGCACCAAAGCGTTGTTGAAAGCTTTTATAATTAGTGCTTTTATTGTTTCTTTACATATGTAATTTATTGCAAAAGCCAGAGCATTTGCTTTAACAAAACTTTCTTTGATTTCTTGGATTGCTTTTTCAGGATCTACTTCGATGTTTTTGTATAGCTTTAGCTCTTTGAGGTCATAAGCTATTAACGGTTTTAAGCTTAGCGAAAAAGGATTTATTTCTAAAGTAGAAAGAATTGAGGCTATCTCTTCTGTCACTTTTTCTCCTTTTTTAACTATCACTTTTGTTTCTTTTATTGCAATTTTTCCTTCTTCTACACTGGCCTTGACTCCGAGTTTTGCTATTTCAGAAAGAGCAGGACCTGCGGGCAAATCTGTTAAGCCCGCTTCTAGTACAATGTCTTGAGGCGCTATTTGATTGGGTTTCGCCTTTGTAGGAATTTTATTTTTGTTTAAAATGGCCGCAATTTCAAAAGCGTCTTTTTCAGAAAAAAGCAAGGCATAATTTTCTTCTATTCCTTCGATTAGTCCGCTTATGCCTTTTTTTTCGTGTTCTGCTTCTTGCAAAGCTCTTTTTATTAGGCTTTTTTTCACAACTTTTATTATAGCCATGTCTTTCAATTCTTTTTTTGTTTTTTGTAGTTGAGATGAAGATATGTTTTGGATTGAAATTATCATTGCTGTTCTCGACTTCTTGAAAAGATCTAATAGTTGCTGCAACAATTTTTTCTTTTTGCTAAAGAGCGCCGAGTTTCTTTTGTTTTCTTCAAGCATTTTCTTTGTCGTTTTCATTTTTGACTTTTAGAGCTGGAGACATTGTAAATTTTAGCATAACATCTTTGACGTTGAGTTCTTTTTTAGGAAGCTTCTCTATTATTGTTTTGAATGCTTCTTCTAAGTTTTTCAATAGCATTTCATCGTTCATGCTTTCTTTTCCTACAGCCATTTTTATGCTAGCCTCTTTTATCTTTATTTTCGTTATTTTATTCAATTTTTCACAAACATTTTTTATTGTCTCAACATCTTCTTGTGAAATAATGCATCCTATTGTAGGATCTGGCATTTTTCCGCTCGAGCCAAAAATTTTACCAAATTTTGAAGCAATCAAAGGCATTAATTTGGCATTTGCGATGAAAAAATCGATTTTCTTAACCAATTTTTTTATTTCTTTTGGCGTTATCTTTTCGAGATCTGCTTTTAAAATCACTTTCTCAAGAGCATCGCTTTTTATTGGATTTTCTAGAAAAGCCGCTATTTTTTTCTTCTTGAAAGGATATGGCAAAGAAACAACAACGCTTAAAGATTCGCGTTTTGGATCGAAGTCTTTCAAATTGATTATTAAGTCTAAAGTCTGATCGAAGCCGCGTTTCTTACTTTTTTCTCTAAGTTCTTTCAAAGTTTTTGAAAATTGCATTTTTCCTCCTACTTCTTTTGAAGTAGTAATAGCGGATGCTTATTTTTAGCAAAGAAGGTTTTTAAAATTTTTGTATATTAAATTTTGTCAAATTCTTCGAGATACTCTTTTATTCTTTGAATTATGCTTGTAAGATAAATTTTTTCAATCTTTTCTTGAAAAAGCTCTGTTAAATCAGAAAACTCCGAAATTCTGTAGTTGTTTGCATTTTTTTCGACAAGAAAAAGATCGCGCAACTTTTTAAGTTGGCGTCTTATATTCGATTCTGCAACCCCTTTCAGCTCTAGATTGTTTTTCTTTCTTAGCTCAATTACTTGCTTTTGTATTTCTTTGGAGCTTAAAATTTTTTTATTTTTTTTAGCTTCTTTTAGAACAAGCAGAATATCTACGATTATGTCTCGGGAATCGCCGGGCTGTAATAAGCCGAGACTAAGACATATTTTTTTTGCGAGATCTCTTTCTTTAAAGCCCAAGGGTTTTTCGTATTTTCTTAAAGTAATTTCTGCCAAAGGAGACTCTTTCATTTTTTAAAAAAGAAGAAACCCTTATTAAATTTTTTTACAAAGATTTATAAATTGAGAAATTCAGATTTTTAAATGGAACTCGTCGCTTTGCTTTCATCGGGAAAAGGAACATGGGGGCAAGTTGCAGGTTTAATCAATCATGGATCTTGGGATAAAGTTCTTCTTGTATGTTCAAAATTTGCAAGTTCTAAAATAAAAGAATTCGATTTTTCTAAAAAAGCAGAAATCATTACTATAGACTTCGATAAGCCGTTGAAAGAATTAATCGAAGAGTTGAAGAAAAAACTAAGAAGCAAGCTTTCTGGAATGGAAATCGCATTGAGCATAGCTTCTGGCGACGGTAAAGAGCACATGGCTTTAATTTCTGCTTTAATAAACTTACCGGTGGGAATTAAATTTGTCGCTCTAACGCGTGATGGAATTATCGAATTTTGAAATTTAATTTAAAGAAGAATTAAAAGAAAAAATAAAAAGAAAAACAAAAGTTTGATAGTTTTAAAATTTATAAAAAATTACTTTGTCTTTTTTTTCTTCTTAGCCATTTTTAGACCTCTTTTTTAAGTTGTATGGAAAAAATGTTTTTTCTTTAAATATCTTTTGTTTTGTTGAGCAAGAATTTTTATGGACCCGCCGCGATTCGAACGCGGAATCTCTCGCTAGCGAGGCGAGCGTTCTACCATTGAACTACGGGCCCTTAAGTCGTAAAAGAAAGGAAAGTTTAAATTTTTATCCCGCAAGCCAAATTAGCATCATTGTTAAAAGTATGAACAATACGATGTAAGAGGCTATTGCAAGAGCCGATTTTGCTTTTTTCTTCGATTTCGTTATTGCAAGAGCTAAAACGAAAAACATTCTTCCGCCATCGAGGAAGGCCAGAGGAAGCATGTTGAAAAGAGCTACAAAAAAACAAATCAAGACGAGCCAAACCAGCAAATCGCGAAAGAAAATAGCAGCCTGTTCATTGATTTTAGCTTCCACATGAATTTGTGGATCGAAAAAAGGAGCTGTCAATGATGCGAACAATTTGTTGGTTCCTCTTATTTGTGGAAAAGCTATGCCAAGATAGGCTTTTGTTTCATTCTTAGGATTTTTCGCTAGCGTTACCAAATATTCTGATTTGCTGGTTACGATTTTTACTTTATCACCGGGATTATATTTTTCAAGAGCTTTCGAAACGTCTTCGATGCTTTTTATTTCGTAATCGTCTATTTTCAGAAGACCCCCTTCTAGGCCTGCATTAATTGCAGGAGCATCTTCATATGCTATAATCACATTGTATTTTTTAATTGCTTTCCTAGAATTTGCTATTTCTTCAATAAGTTTTTTGTCGAGATAATATGTTTTGTCTTTTGTTTCTACTTTGATCGTTTTGTTTATTGCTGCAAGCTCTTTGTTAGAAAGATTGAAAAATTTTTCAGGGGTGTAGTTTCCTATTGTTTTTATTTCTGAAATGTTTACTGGAGAATAAACAAAATCAAAAGCCAAGCCGGCAGGCTTGTATGCGAGCACAAAAAAAAGTTGTAGAAGCAATACAAAGAAGATTGCGAAAATTAAGTTTGAAAAACTTCCTGCTGAAAAAACTTCTAACTGGGCTTTCTTTTTCTTTCTGACGAGTTTTTTTTCATCTGGTTCTACAAACGCTGCAAGAAAAGGACCTAGGAAGCCAAATCCAGTAGCTTTAATGCGCACTTTATTGTGCGATGCGAAAATTCCATGAGAAAATTCATGAGTTATTGCGACTATTGCTATAATTACAATCCAATAAAAAAAGTAGAAAGGAGGAAGAGGCAGCTTGAAAGCTTGAGGAACATAAGGAACCAAAGGCAGCAAAGGAGGAACATTCATAGGAACTTTGATAGTTAAAAAAATTGTTTTGAAAAGTAAATAAAAAATAGCAATCATCATCAAAAATCCAAAAAATATAGAAATCCAGCCCACAAAGCTTAAAATTTTCTTCAATTTTTTTGCTGTTCTTTCTATGAACTTTATGCCGAATTTTGTTTTGTATAAAAATAAAATGCCCTCTCTTTTGATTTTCTGCTTTCTTGCACGCAAAAAAAAGAATAGGAAAATACAAAAAGCTACAAGAAAAATCAAATCGTAAAACAAAAATTTCATTTTTTACTTAATTTCTTAGCTAGAATTTTATTTGGTTACTTTTTTTCTTTTTGGTCTAAATGCATTACTCTTACATTTTCTGCATTTAACTTTGCCTTCTACTATCTTTCTTGGATCTGCACGAATTTTTGTGTTGCATCTTCTACAAACAAAAATGTTGGCGAAAAGTCTTTTGTGAGCTGCTTCTATTTTTACCATTTTTTCAATAAATTCAAACTACTCTTTTGATTACTTTTTTATTTCCGAATTGCCAATATTCTACGTTGTTTTTTTCTTCTATTTCAAGACCTTGATCTATTGCAATATCGAAAGTTTCAAAAGTTTCTAGGTCCATTACAGATGCCATGTTTTTTTCTTTGTTTATAGATAAAACTTGGGCTCTTTTCTTTTCGATTAATGGAATCTCGAGTCGTTCTGAACCGGGCATAACGACAATTCTTTTTTTATTATCAAAAATTCCTATTGCTTCTATTCTGCATTTGCTTGCGCCATGCTTTCCTGTTTTGCTTATGTCGATGCTTTTAACTGTGCATGGCTCTTGCTCGAGCAAAATAAAAGTTCCAGGCTTTAGTTCAGTAGCATAAACGGCTTTCATTTAATCAAAAGCAGGAAAGAATTTATAAAGGTTTTGGAAAAAACTAAGAAATACTATGCAAAGCACTAGCCACAACTTCCTTCTCGAAATCTTCTTTTATTTTCAATAATTCCTGATAATCTTTAGCTTGAGAAATTTTTTCTGCTAGCTCACATCCTCTATCAAATATCTTGCTATTCGCTTCTTTTAAAATGCTCAAATCTTTTGTTTTTAAATATTTTGGAAAGGCCGCAAGCAATTCAAATTCAAACATTTGGAGGTATTGAAGTATAGGGTCTGTTGGATTTAGGGAGTCAAGTAATTTAAGTAATTCTAGGTAAAGAAAACCATTTCTTTCAGGTTCATGTTTGCTCAATATAAAAGGATAAGTTCCTTTTATCTCACCGCTTTCTATAGTATCAGCTAGAAGGTCGCTCAAGGCGTAAAGCCAGCATTCTAAAGCGTAGTTTTTACGTTTTATAGCCATCGTTACCCCTTTATCCCAAACTTCGTAAGGAAAATATTTTTCTGCTGCAAAATGGCCTTCCTCATGCTTAATTGTGTTCTCTAAATCTTTCCTTGCGATTTCTTTAACTTTTTTTTCTATTTTCTCAGGCTGGGCTTCTAATTGCTCCTCTCTTCCAATACCCAACAACTCTAGTCCTTTACTCAGAAAAAGTTTCTCGTATTTATTTAGTTGTTTGCTTCTCAAGCCGTTAATCCTGTCCCATATGCCCCACAAAGAAGCTTTTGTCCTTCCTATGACCCATTTTCTAGGACTATCAGAGAATGCTATAGAGGATAATGCCTTGTTACAAACTAACTCATCTCCTAATATAATTTCCTCAATCCCGTTTATTTTTTTGCACTCCTGGATTTTAGCAAGAATAAAAGTTTTTTTGCCAAAAAGATCAGCGCCGACGTCGTAAAAATAACCTTTAGGTAAGAGTTCATTTATTTTTTCAACTTCGTCGAACCTTATGGTTTCCTCACCAATTTTTATGAATGGTTCGGGTTTCTTTGCTTTTCCAATCTTATCAAAATATTTTTCCTCTGCTCTTTTCCAAGCCTCTTCATTTAGAATCTCGTAAAGAGGAATAATTTTATAAACTTCTCTCAGTACGCCCTCTGTTCTCCAAAATTCATTTCTTAAAAATTTTCTCTCCTCCCAATTTGCAAGGTTTTCTATTTGCTCTGCTACTTTTTCTATATTTGTCATAACTGTTTAGTTACATTAAAATATATAAAGCTTTCGGTCTAGAATTAAGTTTGCAGTTTAATTAAATTTAAAAACAATATTCAAATTTTTTATTGGAATGAAAACAAAGAAAAACGATCTTGTGGAGGTTGAGTTTACGGCAAGTCTTAAAGATGGGACTGTTTTTGATACGACAAACGAAGAAGAAGCAAGAAAAGCGGGGTTGATTGATGAAAATTACAAGCGCGAATTCAAGCCATTGAAAATTTTCATAGGGAAAAAAGAAGTTATCGAGGGTTTTGACAAAGCGCTCGAGGGCAAAGAAATAGGAAAAGAATTCGAAATAGAGATAAGTGCAAAAGAGGGCTATGGCCTGAGAGATGCAAATTTAATAAGGACTCTGCCTTTGCATGCTTTTGAACAAAAACCAGTTCGTGGCATGTTTGTTAATGTTAATGGTTTTGTTGCAAAAGTAATTTCTGTTACTGGTGGCCGCGTCCTTGTAGATTTTAACAATCCTCTTGCTGGTAAGGACCTTGTTTATAAGTTTAAGATTTTAAGAATAATAGAAGACGATAAAGAAAAATTGGAAGTTTTAGCAGAAAGATTTAACTTGAAAATTAAGGTCGACAATTCTGGAGAAAAGCTGAAAGTTGTCTTTGAGGAAGCGCCGAAAGAGCTTGTTGAGAAGTTCAAAGAAGAAGCAAGAGAACTTTTGGGAAAGGAGATTGTTTTTGAAAGTTCAGAAAAATAAATCTGAGAAAGCCATGGTAAAAAATATTTTACAAATCAATAAAATTTATATATTCTATTTTTTTCTTGGTTAGATGGCAGAGCTCTCGAAGCAAAGAGAAACTTTGGAAATAGATAAAGAGTTGGAAGAACTTGTGTTGAAGCAACGAGCATCCGTTAAGGTCTTCGGAGTAGGGGGAGCCGGAGGAAATACTTTGACTAGGATGAAAGAGATAGGAATAGTTGGCGCAGAGTGCATAGCTGTAAATACAGATGCACAAGACTTGCTTTATACTTATGCCGATTCTAAAATTTTAATAGGACGCGAACTAACTCAAGGCCTAGGGGCTGGTAGCAATCCTAAAATAGGAGAAGAGGCTGCAAAAGAGTCCGAGCATGAACTTAAGAAAGCAATGCAAGAAGCAGACATAGTCTTTATTACTTGTGGTCTTGGTGGCGGTACAGGTACGGGAGCTGCTCCTGTAATTGCAGATATAGCCAAAAAAATGGGCATCTTGACAATAGGCGTAGTTACCTTGCCTTTTACAATAGAAGGACAAAAAAGATTCGAGAACGCTATGTATGGTTTAGAAAAACTCGAGGCTTCTGTTGATACTTTAATTGTAATCCCTAATGATAAGCTACTAGAATTGGCTCCGGATTTGCCTTTGCATACGGCTTTCAAGATAGCAGACGAAATTTTAACAAACGCTGTTAAGGGAATTACAGAACTTGTTACCAAAGCAGGGCTGGTAAATTTAGATCTTGCCGATGTTAAGGCTGTAATGCTCGATGGCGGAGTTGCAATGATTGGCGTTGGCGAAAGCGATTCTGCAAATAGAGCAGAAGAGGCTATAGAAAAAGCGATAGAAAATCCTTTG
>JAWANM010000019.1:0-7244 GCA_038895375.1 Candidatus Pacearchaeota archaeon
AAAAGCTTGGCTCGAATGTTCAAATACAAAGATTCAAAGGTTTGGGCGAAATGAACCCGGAACAGCTTTGGGAAACCTGTATGAATCCAAAAACAAGAATTTTGAAAATCATAACTATCGAAGATGCTGTCGAGGCCGATAGAATCTTCTCGATATTAATGGGCGAAGCTGTAGAGCCTCGCAAACAATTTATAATCGAACATGCTAAAAAAGCCGTATTGGATGTTTAAAAAATTAAAATGGTTCACATCGATTTTTATAGTTTTGGAAAAATAATTATAGACGGAAAAACATATGAAAAAGATGTGCTTGTTCTTCCAGATGGCAAAATTATTCAGAGAGCTATGCCAAAAGGAACTCATGTTATATGCTTCTCAGAGCTTGCAAGCATTTTGAAAGAGAAGCCGCAAGTAATTGTTATCGGAACCGGAAAAGAAGGTTGTGCTCAACTCGAGAAAGGAGTAGAAGAAAAAATAGAAAAAGAGAAAATCAAACTTTTAGTCCAGATTACAGACCACGCAATAAAAACTTTCAATGAATGCAAGGAAAAGAAGGCAGCATTGCTTCATTTGACATGTTAAATAAAAGTTAAACTGAAAAGGAAAAATGGAGAAAGAAAAAGAAAGAAAAGACGAAAATGTTGGAGAAAAAATCGAAGAAACCAGTATCGAAGAAGAGATGAAAACGGCCTACATAGATTACGCGATGTCCGTAATTGTTTCAAGAGCCTTGCCTTCTGTTGAAGATGGTCTGAAGCCTGTACAAAGAAGAATTCTTTACACGATGCACCAAATGGGCTTACAGCACAATAAACCAACAAAAAAAACAGCGAGAATTGTTGGCGATTGCATGGGCAGATATCATCCACATGGCGACATAGCGATTTACGATGCTCTCGTTCGAATGGCACAACCGTTTTCGTTGCGTTATCCTCTAATAGAAGGCCAAGGAAATTTTGGCTCGATCGATGGAGATCCTCCTGCCGCAATGCGCTACACAGAAGCACGTTTGAACGAAATTGCAGAAGAAATGCTGCAAGACTTGGACAAAAACACAGTCAAAATGCTTCCAAATTTCGACAACTCTTTGCTTGAGCCCGAAGTTTTGCCGGCAAAAATTCCAAACTTGCTAATCAATGGTTCGCAAGGAATAGCCGTAGGAATGATGACGAACATACCACCGCACAACTTGACAGAAGTCTGTGATGCCATAATCGCTTATATCAAAAATCCCAAGATAGAAACAGACGAACTAATGCACTACATTCCAGGACCCGATTTCCCGACAGCAGGAATAGTCTACAGCGAAGGAATAGAAGAAATTTACAAAACAGGAAAAGGGAGTCTCATTATCAGAGGACGTGCAAGCATAGAGCAAGAGAAAGGACGTGAAAGAATTGTCATTAGCGAATTGCCTTATCAAGTCAATAAAGCAGAATTCATAGAAAGCATAGCAAAACTCGTCCAAGCAAAAAAATTAGAAGACATCTCAGACATTCGCGATGAATCGGCAAAAGGAAAAATTCGTGTTGTTATAACTCTAAAAAAAGGAGCAAATTCTAAGCTGATACTAAATAAACTCTACAACCTAACAAATTTGCAAACAAAGTTCAACGTTATAATGCTTGCTCTCGTCGGAGGTCAGCCCAAGGTTCTATCATTGAAAAATTTAATCGAATGTTATGTTAGACATAGACAACAAGTTATTAGAAGAAGAACACAGTTCGATCTAGATGCTGCAAAAGAACAGCTTCACTTGCTCGAGGGATTCTTAGTTGCTCTCGAAAATCTTGATGAAATAGTAACTTTTATAAGAAAAAGTAAGAACACAACAGAGGCTCTACAAGGTCTTGTAGAAAAGTTCAAATTAACTCATAAGCAGGCTCAAGCAATTCTAGACATGAAACTTTCAAGACTTACTCTTCTAGAACAAGAAAAAATAAAAAAAGAACATGAAGAAACTAAAAAGAAAATTAAAGAGCTAGAAGAAATTCTCGCATCTGAACAGAAAATTCTAGAAATAATAAAACAGGAGCTGCAAGAAATAAAGCGAAAGTATGCTGATGAAAGAAGAACAAAAATACTCAAGCATTTAGAAAAAGTTTCAGAACTCGATTTAGTCAAGAAAGAGGAAGTTGCTGTTCTCGTAACTGCAAGAGGTTACATCAAAAGAATGCCTATAAAGCTTTATCATGAGCAGCATCGCGGCGGCAAAGGAATTAGTGCTGCCGAACTTAGCGAGGAAGATTTTGTGCAACAAGTATTTTTATGTTCGACTCACGACTTGATTTTGTTCTTAACAGAAAGAGGAAAAATGTATTTGCTAAAGGCATATCAAATTCCAGAGGCTACTCGCTACAGCAAAGGTAAAGCAATAGTCAATCTATTGCAAATATCTGAGAAAATTAAAGCAGCGCTTCCTGTCGAACAAAAAAGAGGTTCTATGTTGATCGTAACTAAAAAAGGAATTGCAAAAAGAATCAATCTTGAGTTGTTCAAAAAAATTAAAACTAGTGGCTCCATGGTTATCAAGTTGCCGCACGATGATGGTATTGCAGAAGCAAAAATAACTCAAGACAATGAAGAAATAATTATAGCAACGAAAAAAGGAATAGCCGCTCGCTTCAAGGCAAGCGAGATTCGCGAAATGGGCAAAACTGCTTACGGCGTTCGTGCAATAAAGCTCGAAAAAGACGATGAAGTTGTCGGAGTTGAAAATTTTTCGCCAGAAAAAGAAAAAGAATTGAGCGTTTTGAGTGTAACAGAAAAAGGCTTCGGAAAAAGAACTTTGATTGCAGACTATAGAAGAACAGCGAGAGGCGCAAAAGGGATTATAAACATCAAGTGCAGTAGCAAAACCGGTTTTGTTGTAGGAATTCAAATCGTTTCTGATAAAGATAGCATAATTGTAACGACATCAAAAGGAATGATAATTAGAGTTCCTTGTAAAGACATTAGAGTTATGTCTCGTGCGACTAGAGGCGTGAAGATAATAAAATTGAAACCAGAAGATCATGTCAGCGATGTTGTTGCTATAAAAAGTTAATTTTTTAAACATCATTTCTTAAAGAAACTTATGAAATACAAAATTGTTCAGCAGCGCGAAAAATGTATCGGCTGTGGCGCTTGTCAGGCAGCTTGTCCTGAAAACTGGACATTGCAAGGAGGCAAAGGAAAACCAAAGAAAACAACCATAAGCGAAAAAGAACTTGAATGTAACAAAAAAGCAGCAAGCGTTTGTCCTGTGCAATGCATAAAAATTGTTAAAAGTTAAAGAGAACTGCATAGATGATTCCGAAAACAAACAAGCAAGAAAGTAGTAGAGTTATGAAAAGATTTGTTGTTACACAATATTCTGGTTCTCTGTTTCCAAGGATTTTTGCTTTTCGCGCCATCAAAAGAGCTAGAATTCCCATTATCCCGCCGGAAATACTGCCTACCAAGTTCAAAACTCTTATAAAAGTTGTCAATTGAAATATGAGAATAGAAAAAGCGAGAAAAAAAGAAGGAAAAATAACAAGCATGAAAGCTTCTTTCTTTTTCATTTTTAGATCATAAATGAAGATTTCTTTAAGCGCAATTCCCAAAGCAAAAAAAGCAGAGAACATAGTGAAAATCGCGAGAAAGCATGGCAATTTCCCTAAAGCGATGGTTGCAATTTGTGGCGTATTTTTTCCTGCAAAACCATAAACAGCAAAAGCAAACAAAAAATAAAAAATCAATGGAATCAGACTTCCTATAATTATCGCTTTCTTCATTTTCTTCTCTTCCTTATGAAGTTCTTCGCGCATTTCTGGCAGTGCTGAAAAACCGAGAAAAGCGAACATGATTACACCATAAGGAAAAAACCACAAGATTTTTTCTTCTGAAAAAAGAAAAAAATTGTCGATGCTAACTTTTGGCAAGAAAAAGAAAAAAATTGCAAGAAGGAATGCTGTAATGAAAATCAATCCTACTATCTCGCCTTTTTCTAGAGCCTTTATATCAAAATAAATCAAGAAACTCATCAAAACAAAAAAGCCGAGAGCAAAGAAAATTTTAAAATTTGTGTTTCCAAAAAACACGAAGCTCAAAATTTCTCCTTCGCCTATAACGTATGCTGTAATCGCCCCATAAATAAAAACAAAACATGATAGCAACGCAAGAATTTTCCCAAAATTTCCCAAATATTTTTTTGCATATCCGGGAAGCTGATATTTCTCTTTTGTTCTGAGTATTGCTTCTCCGAGGCAAAGATTAACAAACAACATAACAAAGGCAATTCCTACTAGTTGAATGATTGCTGGAATAAAGCCGGCCTTTGCAAAAACGTAAGGAATTCCTAGAATTCCAGCACCAACAATTGTTCCAGTAAGAGTAGCTATTGCTGCAAACAAATTTTTCTCTTTTTTCATTTTTTAAAAAAATCGAATATGTTTTTAAATCTATTTTTCTTTTTACTATTGGGCCTATAGTTTAACGGATAAAACATTCGGCTTCGGACCGAAAGTTGGAGGTTCGAATCCTCCTAGGCCCGTTTATTGCTTAAGTCAAAATGTTTGAAAAGAAAATAAAAAAATCGATATTGATAGCTTTCTTCATTGCATTATTCCTAATAGCTTTTTGCCCGAGTTATAGCATTAAAATAAAAAATCCTCGCGATAGGCCTATTGTCGTGCTTGGTTTCGATACCGAGATCGGAATGCGCGAAAGCACAATTCACATACTAAATTTTTTGAAAGAAAACAACATCTCTGCAACTTTTTTTGTTAACGGAGACTTTATCGAGCAAAACATGGACGTTGCTGAAATGATCGCAAATAGCACAAACGAGCTTGCATCTCATTCTCATGTTCATGTGGCTCACAACAAACTGAGTAGAATTGAACAAGAAATGATAATAGACGCTCATAAAAAATTGGTCGAAGTATGGTTGAACAAAACCGTCATCGGATTCCGTGCTCCTTACAGAATGATCAACAAAAATACTTTAGAAGTTTTAGCCAAAAATGGTTTCGAGTATAGCGCAGACTATCACTGCTTCAATCATCTTTTTATTTTTCCGCTGCATAAAAAAATAACTCCGCATGCAACATCTTGCACAAAAAGTTTTATTTATATTTTTCCAAAAATTTTCGGCTATCCCATTGATGATGATTTTCTCTTTAGGCATTTGAACATGTCTGAAGAGCAAGCATTAAAACTAATAAAGCAGGCTTTCGATAGCAGTAGCAAAAAAGGATATATTTTTATTGTTTCTATGCATCCAAATCTTGCAGAAGCAAAAATTAATTTTTTGAAAAACTTTATCGATTATGCAAAAAGTAAAAACGCAATATTCATGACCCATGCACAAATTCAAGAAATGATAAAAAAAGATAAAAGTCTCGTAGAAATTAAGTATGGTTGCTTCAAATGAAACTCACAAAAAAACAAGAAAAAGAATTGTTTTTTTATATGCAACGAGAACTGAAAAAGTTGGAAGAAGTTTTCAAAGAGGTAGAGCTCAAAAATAAAAAAGCATTAGAAATTTTTTATTTGGCAAAAACTTATTTCGAAGATGCTCTTTACTTCAAAGAGAAAAAAGAATATGTTAAAGTTTTTGAACTTGTAAATTATTGTTGGGGCTTGCTCGATGCTTTGGCGATTTCTAAAGCTTTGAAAATACCAACAAAAATGAAAAAATGGTTCAAAATCGAACAATAAATTACTCGTAAAAAATTATTTCCTCGATGTTTTTGAATTGTTGTTTTAAAATTTCTTCGACTCTTTTTCTTTCGTTACTAGAAACAACTTTTACTTCTGAAATTTTAACTTTTTCCCCTGTCGAATAATATTTTTCATAATCTCTCACTATATATCCTGGCACAAATAAAATTGGTTTTCCTTCTGGAAGCTCTCGCTGTATTACAAGCAATTTTTTCTTTTTAACATCGACTATTTGTTCATTGCAAAGAGGATTGTGAACATACTTTCTTATTACCATTCAATTCTAAGTTTTCCGATATTTAAAGGATTTGCTAGGCTTAACAGAGCAATCTAAAAATTTTTAAATTAAATTTTTTTATTTCAAAAATGAGAAATATAGTTATAGAAAAAATTGAAAAAAGCATTGAGGAGCAAACTACAGAGATTGTAGAAAGAAAAGGCATCGGGCATCCAGACACCATATGCGATCTTTGTTGCGAGGCTGCTTCTAGAGCTTTATCACAATATTACTTAAAAAATTTTGGAAAAATCTTGCATCACAATCTAGATAAAGGCATTATCGTTCCAGGAAAGGCCGAACCAAAATTCGGCGGTGGAAAACTCTTGAAAAAAATAAAATTGATTATAAACGGTCAAGCTACAGATAAAGTAGGAAACAAAAAAATACCGGTAAAAAAGATATGCAAAGAAAGCATAACAGAAACTCTTTGTAAAAATCTTCAATTGAGCGAGAAAGAAGTTAAAAAAATTTTCGACATAAAAATAATTTACAATCCAGGTGCTGCAGAGCTAGTTGGTAGTGTTGAAACAGCAAAAGCCAATGATACTAGTTTTGGTGTTTCTCATGCACCTTTGAGCAAGACAGAAAAACTTGTCGTCGAAGTTGCAAATTTGCTAGATTCAGAAGAATTCAGAAAAAATTTTCCTTCTATTGGTAAAGACATCAAAGTAATGGCCCTACGTCAGAATAATTTTGTCAAACTTATGATAGCTATTGCTTTCATAAGCAAATATGTAAGCAACTTGGAAGAGTACTTCAAAACAAAAGAAACAATAAAAAAAGAGATTCTTAAAAAATTTTCTGATTTTAGTTACAAGCTTGACATTGCAATTAATGCTTTGGACAATAACGAAGCAAAATCTGAAAAAGATGTTTATCTTACAGTAACCGGGCTTTCAGCAGAGCAAGGCGATTCTGGACAGGTAGGCAGAGGCAACAGAGTCAATGGGCTAATAACACCATGCCGAGAAATGAGTCTCGAGGCTGCTGCAGGAAAAAACATAAATCATCCTGGAAAGCTATATCAAATTTTATCTTATATTGTAGCAAATGAAATTGCAAAACTTCCTGGCGTCAAGGAATGCGAAGTTAAAATTTTAAGCAAAATAGGCTCCAAACTGGATGAGCCACAAATTATAAATGTTAGGCTACTGGCCAATTCTAGCATCAATATAGAAGAAGTTAAAAAAACAATAAACGATATTTTTGACAAACTTCAAGAAATTCAGAAAGACATTGTCTTTGGAAAGTATAATGTTTGTTGAGGCTTCTTCTAG
>JAWANM010000020.1:0-5505 GCA_038895375.1 Candidatus Pacearchaeota archaeon
ACTAAGAACGATTTTGATATTAAAGGTTTTGTTTCTATTGTTTATTTTTATATTGTTAGCATAGCTGTTTTGTTAACTATTATAATAATTGTGGCTATTGTACTGAACAAAATCCGCGAGAGACAGCATATTGCAAAAAAGAATCTCAAGAAAAAGCTGTGCAGCTTAGAAAGAGAATTGGCCATTTTAAAATCAAAGTATTTAAGAGGGAAGATCTCATCTGATGAATACGAAGCCAAGAAGAGGGAATTCGAAGAAGAGATTAAAAAAATAACAAAGGAGATTTCCAAAAGAGCAAAAACACTTGTTGAGATTGATAAACACATAGGCGAACTAAAAGGCCTGATTTCCGCATTTGAAAAGATAAGATACCACTATGCTCGTGGTGAAATTATGGACGAAGACTATGAAAAGTTTTTGTCAGAACATGTAGCTAAAATGGAAAAGCTAAGATCAGATATTGTTCATTCCATGCCTAAAGAAAAGGAGAGCAAACAAAAAAATGATTTGAAAAAAATCAAGAATAACAAAAGAAAATTAAACGAACCCTGAAAAGTATAAATAGTAGGTAAATTAGAAAAACGACTGGATCTTCATTGTGCGGTGTTATTTTCTGCCAGGTGCTTTGTCAGATCAAGTCCAACTATCTGAGAACCTGATTTGGAAAGAGTAACACCTAGCACTTGCATAGCATATCTTATAACCACGTTATTGTGAGTTATAATGATAATGTGAGACTTCTTAGAAAGTTCTTCAAGCACTTTACTCACTTTTATCGAGTTAACTTCGTCCAAAGCAGCATCGGTTTCGTCCAAAACGTAAAGAGGGGCTGGATTATAAAGAAGTATTGCAAATATGAAAGCAAGCGCAGTAAGGGTCTTTTCTCCACCACTCATCGCGTCTATGGACTGCATATTTTCTTTATATCTTGCTTCTATGATCAAACCCGCTTTGTTTATATCTTCGTAATCTGTCAAGCTTAGCTTTCCGGTACCTCCAAAAAAGTTGTAGAACATATCTGAGAAATTTTTGTTTATTTTTTCAAAACATTCCATAAAGATCTCTTTCTTTTTAATCTCTATTTTTTGTATCATATCAAGCACTGCTGCTTGTTCCTCTTCAAGTTTTTCAATCTTTGACTTTATTTCTAGCAGAGCTTCTTCTTCCTCTCGAACTGCCTCACTTGCCCTAAGGTTAACTGCACCTATTGACTCAAGTTCTTTTTCGACTTCTGCTAGCATCTTTTTCATTTCTTTAACTTTAATTTCGTTTATTATCTTTGGCTGTGGTATTTCCTTTAATTCTTCTTCTAAATCTGCCAATCTAACTTCTGCTTTTCCTATTTCTACTCTAAGTTCGTTAATTTCCTTATCTGCTTTAGAAATCTCGGCGTCTATTAAATTGAGTTCTGTTTTAAGTTTTTGCACAAGAGCAGAAAGTCTTTCTTTTTCCCCAAGCAGAGCACTTATAGCATCGCTTCTTTTTAACTTCTTATCTTCGAGGTTTGCCAGTTCTTTTTTGAGTGACTCGATTTCTTTCATTTTCACTTCTTTTTGAGTCAACAGTTGCTTTCTTTCTTGCGAGAGTTCCTTTATCCTGGCACGTGACGTTTCAATGCGTTCTGAAATTATATCGATGTTGTTTTCTGAAATGGCTTTGCTACTCTCTAATTCTGAGAGTTTGTTTTTAAGTTCGCTTAAGTCAGCATATTTTTGGGCATAATCTGCGTAACTTAGCTCATCAAGAAACTCTTTTTTAGAAATCTTCTCTTTTTGTAATGAACTTATTTTTTGTTCAAGTTCTGCTATTTCATCTACAATTTTTTTCGTGTCTTTTATCATGTTTTTTTCTTGCAAAATTTGATTCTCAATTTCAGCAATTTTAGCGACTTCTTCTTCTTTCTTTTGAATCTCCTGCCTTATTCTTGTAAAAAAAGAAAAATCAATTTCTACTTGTTTTATCTCGTCCCTTATACCTTTTAGTGAATCTCTTATTTCCACCATTTGTAATTCGGCCTGTTTTAGTTCTTTGTTTTTCATTTCGCGAATTTTATTTTTTTTATCTTGTGTTAGGTTTGTATTACAAACAGGGCATTTTGCAGAAATGTTCTCAATACTTTTGATTGTGGCCTTCAGCTGTTCTATTTTGTCAGACAATAGGCCTTCTTTTATTGTTAAATCTTTTTCCATAGATTGAAGTTTTAAAAGCCTATCTTCCAGAGACTTTGCTTGGAGTAATTTAAATTGTTCTCTTAATTTTTCTAGATCTTTTTTTAAATTTTCAGTTTCTTTAAGCTTTTCGGAAAGCTCTTTTATGCGTATTTTTCTTATTTCGTTTTCACCATGCAATTCACCAAGTGCTTTTTGCTTTGCTTTGATCATACCTTGCAATCTTTCAATCTCCCGTTCTATGTATGCAACATCGTTTTCTGTTTCATTTCTTTTTTCTTTGACAATTTCTATCTCTTTGCTAGCAATTTCTATCTCTTCTTCTAGGGAACTGATATTTTCCTCCAACTTTTCCATTTCTTTTTTTATGTTTTCTAAGCGCATTCTTTCTTCTTCTAGCCTTTTAAGGTTTTGTTGGAGCTCATTTGCAAGTAGGTTTTCTTGTGATTCAATATTGGTTAGGTTTTTAGTACTTAAATTTATCAATTCTTCTGCAAGCCTTAGCTCAGTTCTAAGCTTTTCTGTTTTTTCACTAAACTCGCAAAGGATCTGCTGCTGTTCTTCAACAATTTTTTTGGTTAAATCTTCGCTTTTTTTTTCGATCTCTTCAATTTTTTCCTTTATCTTCTCTTTTTCAGAAGTTTTCTTTGAAACCTTTTCTTGGCATTCTTTCAGTTTTAATGAGTGCTTTTCGATTTCTTTTTTTATCTCTTCAGCTTCAGCATTTATTATACTAGCTTTTAGCATGTTTTTCCTTTCAACTAAGCTTTTATATCGCTCCGCTTGCTCACGTTCTTTTTGTAGTTGTTCAAGTCTAGCAAGCCTCTCTTGAAGAACGAGTTTGACATCCTTTATTTTCTCGTTCACCTTATCCAGGTTTTTTTGTGCCTCTTCACGTTTTAGCTCAAATTCTTCTATGCCTGCTAACTCGTCAATTATTTCACGTCTTTGTTCTGCATTCATGTCTATTATGCGAGTTACGTCCCCTTGTGCTATAAAATTATGTTTGTTTCTTAGCCCCAATTCTTCAACTAACGAAACAAGCTCGTTCAGAGTAACTTTCTTGTCATTTATTCTACACTCGCTTCTACCCTTATTGTCAATTAATCTGCTTATGGTTATTTCTTCTTTGTCACGACGCAACCTAAGTTCTACTTTTGCGTATTTTTCAGGACTATTGTAATTGATCAGCTCTGTGATCTTGTTCATTCTAAGACTTTTCATAGATGTTTCTCCAAGAACAAAAAGCAAGGCATCCAAAAGGTTGCTTTTACCAGAACCGTTTGGGCCAATTATTGCTGTTAATCCTGGCTTGAAAGGAATTTCAGCACTCCTAAATGACTTAAAGTTTTTGAGAACAAGTTTTTTTAGCTCAATCATGAACCACTCACTTGCAAGGTCATACATTGTGTTTTGAATAGTAAAGAGTCAAAGCACCAAGAGAAAATGTCACAGCAAAGGTGTTGGTGATTGATTTTATTGAAAAAATAATAAGGGTGTCGTCAAACTGTTCTAAAATCATGTATTGTATCAAAAAAACCAAAGATAAAACCAAAAACAAAACAAATAGAAGCAACAATGAAGGCCAAAAGTTTCTATTAACAAAGGCCCAGCTTTTTTTTAAAGCCATTTTTGCATTTGTTTTTTCTTGAGCAAGAGCGGGAAAAACAAACATAAAAAGTCTAAAACCGATCAAAAAAACAAATACGAAATAAATGAAAAACAAAGTTAAAAACAACCACTCGCTGTTTAGCGGCAGAAAAGCTAAAGTGAAAAAGCCAAAGACCATAACCAATAAAAACAAAATCTGTATACCCAAAAGCACAATTATGTTCCAAATAGAACTAAAAGAAAAACCAAGCGCATTACTTATGCTGCTACCTTTTTTATGATTTAAGAGCAGATGGCAATAATAAACACCGGTAATAGAAAAAATAGTCAAAGTTGTTATTGCATAAATAAAAAAATAAAATAAGCTAGGGGGATCGTTTTTAGCCATATAAAACAAAACATGTGTAGGATTAAGCAAAGAGACGTTGTTTGTTATTAGTATAAATATAACATCTAAAAGCTTTTGCTGAAAAAGCACAGAAGATACATTAACCAAAAACATCGCTAAGAAAACTGGCAACAATGCTATGGGTTTCTTTAAAATAAAACCTACAGATCCAGACAATGCTTCGAACATCTTTATCAAATCTAAATAAAGTCTCGAACATTTATATAACTTTCCTTAAAGCTTTGACAGCCATTTTTATGATTTTATGTTTACAAAATTGTACAAAAAGCAGTTTTGCCAAATATGCTGGATTTGTTAGCCATCTTATAATAAAATATTGAAGTTATTCTAGAATTTCGACATTGTCGATCTGCCCATCGCTGTCCAGATCTAAGCCTTCAACTACATGTGCAAAGTTTCTCTTGTTAAAACTGTTTGGCATTGCCATTTCAGCTGTTTTTAGCATTAAAGCAAGCACTGCAGCTTTAGTGCCAACATTGCGTTTTCCTGCTAGGAAAAGTATGGATCTATTTTCAAAGAATGGATGCTTTATTTTTTCTACGATTCCAACAGAATCTTCCGTATATTCTTTATCAGAATTTGTGCTCTTTATAACCCAATGTGCGTTTTTTTGCCAGAATTTTATGCTAAGATAATCATTCACCTCGGCACTTGTCTTATTGGTTATTGGCCCACCAATAACTATAAGGTTTGCATTTTCTTCGCTTATGTGTTTGACCATGGTATCAAGAAAAACAAAAGGTTGCTTGATGCTATTACAAAATAGACCTAAAAAACAGGCTAGCTCTGCTGCAATGTGCGCATCTCTTGCTCTTGCCTTAAAGACTCCGTGAGAGTCTGGTGCCCCTATAACTATTTTACTGTCTAATTGGCCATCCCTTATAAAAGGATAAAAGAATTCTTGCAAATTTTTTTGTACAATTTTTTCTGCACCCAATATTTCAGTAGTATCAATTCGTTCAACATTGGGGACAATTGCAAAACACTTTTTTGTTGTAGAGTAATATTTTGCAAGGCCCCCTTGCTTTTCCTCTTTTCTAGTCATCTCCAAGAGACCCTTACTTTTTAGTTTATTTATGTAATAATAAACTTCCTGTTGCCCAAGCCCTAGCTTTTTTGCGATCTCTGCAGGGTACTTTTCCCCAGCAGATAACTCACGAAATACCAACCAGCATTTTTCATTTAGAAGTGGCTTTATTGCTTCTGGTGACTGTAGTATCTCACATTTACATTGGTAATTTTTGCCATCTTTTTCAAAGGAAATTCTACCTTCCAAGCAAACCACTCTAAAAAAATTTTCAATAATTATAAATAATT
>JAWANM010000021.1:0-2808 GCA_038895375.1 Candidatus Pacearchaeota archaeon
GGTTCAAAAGGAAAATCAAAAGAAGGTTCTTGCATAGAATATGCCAATGGTAAAATTTACTATAAAGAAGGTCAGGGTCCTGGCTTTTGGGCCAAAGATACTAATGCTAGTGCTCCTTGGGTAGCATTAGCAAATTACACAGTTGATGGTAAATATGTTAAAGGCGGAACAGATCTTGCTTGGAATGGCAACGATAAAATCTTCATGCTTGTTGGAGGAAGGAATAAAAACAACAGACCCATCGTTGCAATTTACAGCATACCTGAAAATAAATGGTATGAAGAATTATTACCGGAAGGACTTGTTCCAAAAAAGAAATTTAATCAAGGTGCTTCTATTGCTAGAGTAGACGATGGTGATCATTTCTATGTTTCGGTTGGCGGCTCTACAGAGCTATTGGAAAGAACTTTAGATGGTACATGGAGGAAAATAACTTTTATTCCAATTACAAAATCCAGTTTTAAAGGCGATATAACTTATAATCCAGGCGATAGCTGCATCTACGTTGCAGAAGGAAACAACACACCAAACTTCAACAAGTATTCGCCTCATCACAATAGATGGACACCATTGCCTTGGTGGCCTATAGGTACAGGAAAGTCTCCAAAGAATTGCAAGATAGAAGCTCTGAATGGCGATATTTATGGCTTAAAAGTAAACAACTCCAATGAATTCTGGATTTATGCAGGACTTGGAACCAGTTCGCTATCTAATTTGAATGATTCAAACCAAGGGATAAAAGTAAAAAAATATGCTATGTCGACAATTATTACACGCAATATCAAAGAAATGATAAAAAACAATCCAGAAGGCATTTATGATGCCTTAGGCAGAAAAATTCGTTACACTTTCGAGGCGCAGCAGCCAGGAGTTTATTTCATAAAAAAAGAAAACAACATAATAAAGATAATTCTTCCGAAATAATTGGGAAATTTTCTTATTTTTCAGTGGTAAAAAATAGAAAGGTTTTTAAATCCTGTTTTTTTATTTATTTCATGAAAATCTTGGCCATTGCAGATTTACCTAATCCAGAGCAAGATTTGTTAGAATGCTTGAAAGAAAATTTGGAAAAAAATCAAGAGAAATTCGATGTTGTGTTGGTCGGTGGAATCCTAAATCCTTATTCTCTTTACAGAACAAATAGAGAATCAAGCAAGATCATAGAAATAAAGAGAATTGTTGAAGAAAAACTGGCTGAAAAAGCAGAGTCGCTCGACCAAATTGTTAGAGAAGTCGCAACTCAAGGAGGTTTTTTTACAAAGTTCGAAAATTTGGAGGAATTTCATGAGGCAAAAGAAATTATAGAAGAACTAGAAAAGAGGATGGAGGATTATTACAAAAAAGCAAAAAAATCTTTGGATGCATTAGGGATTCGTTATTTTGTAATTCCTGGAATCGATAACCTAGGAATGCTAGAGAAGTATTTTCCAGAACAACTTATTCATAAAAAAGTTGTAGAAATAGATCAACCGCAAAAGCTTATGATTGCAGGCTATGGCGGAGTCTATCTTTTTCCAAAAATTTATCTTCCTTTTAGGATATGCATGCAAAAAGAAGAAGCCGAGCAAAGAGAGGATGGAATTTATTTGCACAAAGCAGACAGCTTTGATTTTTTTGTCTCTTTAGAAGAAAAAGGAAAAGAGCCAGACGTTGTTTTTTCCTATTGGCCTCCTTTTGGAATTAACGATAAGGTAAAAAATGAAAATTATGGATCTTTTGGCCTTAGGGCATCTTTGGATAAAATAAAACCAGACTTGTGGATTGCTTGCTGTACTCTCGGAAATGAGAAAAACATGAACGCAATACCAATAGCAATCGATCGTTACAAATCTCATGACCTTGTTGTTTCCTCTGGTTCTTTATCGCCTCTCTATGAAAGATTTCCAGGAAATTTTGTTGTTGTTGAGCTAACCGAAGAATCAAAAAAAGCAAATTTTTTTGAAATAAATTTTGATGGAAAGTATGATATTAGAAAAAAGAAAGAAGTTTCTTTAGAAAACGGCGTGCTCACAACAAAAGAATTTTTAACATCCGAATGAAAAACTTTGTTGCTCTAAGGTCGTTCAATTGTAGAATCCTAAAATTTTTATAGCTAGGAAATATGTACTACTATGAAAAAAGTCATAACTCTTCAAAACGGTTCTTGTTTGAATGCAAAACAATTCATTCATTATTTTGAGCGCAAAGTTTTCTATACTCTAAGAAAATACAAACTTTTGCAAAGCAAAAAACTCGAGATAAAAGAGCTTTTTAAGCTAAAAAAGATAAACAGCATAACAATCTCGCATGAATGTCTTGACGATATAGCATACAAAGCCCTCGAAGCATTTACAAAAAAGAATGCAAAAAAGGAATTGAAAAAGCTGTTGCCGCTAAGTTTTGAAAAAAATAAAAAAGTTGTGAGGCCTTTTTATTTTGTTTCAAGAAAAGAATTAGAGCTTTATAAAAAACTAAAAAAAATCAAAGTTAAGGCAAGAAAAGAAAGAAAAAGAAAAATCGAATTATGGCTTGATGCGATGGAAAAAAAGCATCCCGAAATAAAAAACGCCATCGTCAATTTTTTAATCAGGCTATCTTCTCTTCTGAATGAAACAAAAAATATAAGTTTGTCATGAAGTTCATGCTTGCGTGTTCATCTCTATAGGTTTTTTAAGCCAAATTTCTATTTCGCCAAAAGGCTTTTGTTGTTCAAGCCAAACACGCTTTTGATGATCGAGAAACACCAAAGGCAAAAAAGTTGCGATTTTTTCTTCACGATTACAGCTTGATAGGAGCTGAGAAAAAAGAATTTTTTCTTTTTTTTCTTTA
>JAWANM010000022.1:0-2342 GCA_038895375.1 Candidatus Pacearchaeota archaeon
GGGAGGCTAAAAATCAGAGGTTTCGAAACAGTAAGGCGAGACTGGTGCGCATTGGCTCGTGAGTTGCAGAACGAGGTTCTTCTAAGAATTTTGAAAGAAGGCAATGAAAAAAGCGCTTTGGAGTATACAAAAAAAATAATAAAAGATTTGAAAGAAAGAAAAATCGATAAAAATAAAATAATCATAAGGACTCAACTTAAAAAACCAATTTCAGAGTATGTGGCTATAACTCCTCATGTGATCGCTGCAAAGAAACTCGAAGAGAGAGGAGTTCCTGTAAACGTAGGAATGCTCATCGAATATTTCATAGCAGAAACAAAACAAAATAAAAAACTTGTTCGAGAAAAAGTCAAGCTTCCGGAAGAAGAAGGCGATTATAGTATAGAGTATTATTTGGAGCATCAGATTATTCCTGCTGTTGAGAACATTTTCGAAGTTTTTGGCATTACTCGTGATGATTTGCTTGGCAAAAAACAAAAGAAACTTGGAGAATTTTAAAACTCTTCGAGTTTTCTTTGCTTTTGCTTTTTAACATGCTCTTGCCATGTGCTCCAAGTTTTGCGAAATATTCCGTCATGCTTGAATTGTTTCGAATATTTTTTTAAAAATTCTATAGTGGCAGGATCGCTAGGATAGCCAGAGCCAAAATCGATTCCGAGCTTTGCTTTTATTTTTTCAATTTCCATATCTCTTGTAACCTTTGCAAGTATCGATGCTGCAGAACATTCAACATGATTTTTATCTGCTTTATGCTCGCATTTGAGCACTATATTCATGCTATCAATTTTTTTAATATACTTCGATAGATAGTTTTGCCATGATGCTATGTTAGTAGAAGGGCAATCGACGTAGCATTCGATTTCTATAGAACCGCTTTCAAGAAATTTTCGAATTTCATCAAATTTAACAATTCCACTTGCGAGTGTATTGATTATTTCTGCCGTTTTTATAGCTTCTATTTTATTCAAATTCAATCCTGCGCTTGTTCTGTCATCGATCTCTGCTGGCGATACTGCTAAAATTTCATAGCTCAGACAAATTTTTTTTATTTTTTCATAAATTTCTCTTCTTTTTTTTGGTGAAAGTTGTTTAGAATCGCGAACACCCGCTCTTTTTAATTCTTGTTTTTGCTTTTCCGTGACTAGAGTTCCGGCCATTATCATAGGTCCTATTAAAGGGCCGCGACCAGAATCGTCAACGCCAATAAAAAGCTTTTTTGTCATGAAAATTTTAAACTTTGCAAGTTTAAAACTTTTTTGAGTTTATAATAAAATCAAGAAAAGAACAAAAAGATGCAAGACTTGATCTTGAACTATTTCAAGCCAAGCTGGCATTCTCTTTGCTCCTCTTACCTTGTTCAGGAATTTTACAAACTTATAATTGTCGATTGCAAGATGCGAAGAAAAAAGGAGCGCTAGCCACAAAAAATTGAGTTTTAAAAACCATAAAACTGGAACAAAAAAAGCAGTATACTGAATGGAATGATAAAGCAATGGTAAAAAATGTTTTGTTTTGTTTTTTGCCCAGCTTGCAGGCTGAAAAAACAAATCGCTGAAGAAATGAGTAAATACGAGAATCAAGTATCTTACAAAAATTTCCATTTTGAGTAGCGGGGGCGGGATTTGAACCACGCGACCTCGAGGTTATGAGCCTCGCGAGCACTCCAGGCTGCTCCACCCCGCTTTTTCTTGAAATGCATTTCAAGTTTTTAAACTTAACGAGAAGAGAAGCAATCTATTTTTTTCCGAAAAGCTTAAAGAAAAAACTTCTCTTTTTTTCTTCTATGATTTCTGTTTTCGGTTGCTCTTCTGTTTGCAGCGACTCGACTTTTTGCTCTTCTTTTTTCGCTACTTTTGGAAATTCTTTTTCGATGATTTCGATTGCCTTATTGACGAGAACTCTAGAATGACCTTGGTTTATGAGAGCCCATTTCAATTGATCTATTTTATAACCTTTTTGTATATTTTTTCTTAAATACTCCACGACTTGTGGCAAATAATCCTCTTTTCTTGCAACCATGTTTTTTTCATGTATCTTGGATTTAAAAATATTTCTGAACTAAGAGTAAAGGAATGGGGCTGACCGGATTTTCTCAAGGAAGATAGCCTTCCTTATTCGAACCGGCGTCGCAAGCGCCCGAGGCTTGAATGCTACCAAGCTACACCACAGCCCCTAAATTTATCAACACTCAAATTTATTAAATTTTTCATCTTAACTAGAAGAAGCCTCAACAAACATTATACTTTCCAAAGACAATGTCTTTCTGAATTTCTTGAAGTTTGTCAAAAATATCGTTTATTGTTTTTTTAACTTCTTCTATATTGATGCTAGAATTGGCCAGT
>JAWANM010000023.1:0-2087 GCA_038895375.1 Candidatus Pacearchaeota archaeon
AAATGATAAATGCAACCGCAGATATAGTCGAGGTAATGGTTAATTTACAAGTTTGGTAAAATGTTCAAAAATAAGAAAGCATGGCTCTTGCTTATCGAAGTTGTTGTAGCCATAGTCATCATGTTCGGCTTTTTACTTTCGGCAATTTTGAAACAGCCCATAAAGCAAAAAATTGATGTAAATTCAGAGCTCGATTTTATAGTCGAGCAAGCAAATAGTAATGAAACTATAAGGAGTCTTTTGCTTAGCAATCCTGAAAAAGCAGAGGAAGAATTAAGAAACAAGATAAATCCAAGGTTGAATCTAACAATTTGTCAAGAAAATTGCGTACCAGAAATTAACAAAAATATTTATTCCACAAATTTTATTTTATGGGATGGAGAAGAAAAAAAATTTGTAGTTTATGTCTGGTTCAAGGACTAAAATGTACGAGACTTTCGAGCATAAAGCAGATATCGGCGTAAGAGGTAAAGCAAGAACGCTTGAAAAAGCTTTTTGCGAAGCTGCCAAGGCTATGTTTTCAATAGAATGCAATATAAAAAAAGTCAAACCCTTGAAAAAAATTAAAATAGAGTGTGAAGCGCAGAATATCGAGGAACTTTTTGTCGAGTGGCTCAATGCTTTGCTCGCTCAAGCTTCTTTGCACGACATGTTGTTTTCCGAGTTCTTTTGTAAAATAAAAGATAAAAAGTTGGTGGGTTGGGCAAAAGGAGAAAAACTTCAAGAAAAGCATGAACCAAAGCTTGAAGTAAAAGCTGCAACTTATTCTCAGTTGAAAGTCTATAAGCAAAACAACGTTTGGATTGCTCAGTGCATTGTAGATGTTTGAAAGTTTGAACTTTCAAAACAATTTTTGCTTAGAAATTTTTTCAATCGGCTTTTCGCTTAATTCAATACCTCTGCTTGTTATTTCAAAAGGATATAAATTTCTCGAATGCTTTGTTCCTCTCATTTTAAGGACTTCAAGAATTCTGTTCCTCATACCGTTTTGCCTTAAAAAGTAAAGAAGAATTACAGAATCTGCTTCGAATTCGATTGCGGAGGCAGATCCTGAAATAAGATCTTGTAGTGTTAGTTCTTTTTCAAGTGTAAGCAATACAGTTGTTTTCCATTTTCTCGTCATATCGAATAAAGCCAGAGCAGCCTCTCTCTTTGCTATTTCGCTCTCAAAAAGCAAAGTGAATGAGGTTATAGAATCTATTACAAGTCTTGCTATATTTTTTTTATACATCAAACTCTCTAAAGCTCCTCCGCCTTCTTCCAGCATTTTTTTAACTTTTTCAGGAGTATACTCGACAAAAATGAATTTTCCTTTTTTTTCATAAGCAGCTAGATCCCATCCAAGCTTGAGCATGTTTCTGTAAAGCTCGTCTTTTTTTTCCTCAAAAGTAATGTACAAACAAGTCTCGCCCCTTTTTAAGCCGTGTATTAAAAATTGCATAGCAAATATCGTTTTTCCGGCTCCTGCTCCTCCGACGATTAAGTTTACCGATTCTTTGTTGAATCCTCCTTCTGTAATTTTGTCAAAGACAGATATCCCTGTAGGCACTTTGTCTTGTTTTGTTTTTTCAATTTTTATTTCAGCTTTCTTTCTCGATTTTTCCTTTTTGCTTTTTTCTTTTTTCTCGCTTTTTTTTCTAACCATCTTTTCTTTTCCTTTTTTACTCTTCTTTTTCATTCTTATTTAAGAGGTATCGAGTTTTTAATTTTTTCTATATGGATGTATTTTATCAAATATTGTGTCGTAACTTAATATAAGTGTAAAGAAAGGAAGAGGACGGTGAGTATATAGCAAATTTGAGATTTGATTCCTTTTGTTTTGGTAAGGATTTACGCTCCCTTTTAGAAAATTTTAGAAGAATATTCCTAGCAACTTTACAATGGCTATTCTTACAACAAAGAATACAATAACAGCACTTGATGTAAGTATCGGAATATACTTCAGCCCTTCTTTTTCTTCTCCTTTTGTTATTAAGCCTAGAACGAAAGAGCTAAGAACTGCTGTAACAACCAATAAAATTATCGTAAAAATTTTTATGATGTTGATGTCTATTGCTACAGGCGAAATCGATAGAGGTATTTGAGTG